>DATNLV010000012.1:0-3693 GCA_035602665.1 Bryobacteraceae bacterium
GGATGGTCCGCGCCCCCGACGTGAGCTCGTCGCGCAGCTTCTTGGCACTGATCTGGAAGTCGGCCTTCGCGGGATAGTCTTCGGGATGCGCCCGCTTCATCGTGCCGTACACCGCGCCCAACTCCGCGCGCACCGCCTTCAGATCGGCGCCGGGCGCGAGCCGGCCAAACAAGTCGGTCATCCGGTGGATCCGGTTGGTGACCATGGTCGCCGAAAGATGATGCTGGCTGGTGACGATGTTGGCGATGATCTCCGTGTCCGCGGGATAGGGGACGCACGGCTCCAGGACGCCCACGACCGTGGCCGGGCGCGAATCGAATGAGTCGAGCCGGACCGTTTTGCCCAGCACGCCAGGATCGCCATGCAGCGTCGTCGACCAGAAACGGTACGTCAATACGACCGCACCCGCGGCCGCCGGGCCGTCATCGCGCGCGTCAATCAGCCGCCCGAGCACCGGGCGCAGGCCCATGACTTCGAAGTACGATCCATCGACCACCCCGGCCCTGACCTCGCGGGGCGCTCCGAGTCCGACGACCGTGAACCCGATGGTCGAGAAATCGCCGAACGAGCTCAACGTCTTCACGCGAGAGGTCAAGTCCGCGATCTCCGGCATGGAGAAGGTCGCGTTGTCGGATCCGTGGGCACGCTGGCGTATGTAGATGAGCCGGTCCTCGTTGCGATTGACCAGGGGGCGCAGCAGGACGCCGCGTACCAGGCTGAACATCACGGCGTTGGCGCCGATTCCGAGGGCCAGGGTCAGGACCACGGTGGCGGTGAGGCCCTTGGCGTGCCACAGGGAGCGAGCGCCGACTTTCAGCTCGCGCAGGAATGAAACGATGTTGTCGATCATGCGGGTGCCCCTCTTTGAGGCGAAACTTTGCAAGTCGATCGCCTATTCCTATGGTGCTACAAATAAAGGCCGCGGCTTTCGCGCGAGATCCGGCCAGTGTCCGATCTCGGGATTCCCGCGTCTCGGAACAGGACAAAACGCGGTCCGCCTACTTGGGCAGCCGCCCCGTTCGCCCCAACCAGTTGCGGAACATGCGCGAGTAGTCGGCCGCCTCGCCGGCGCGGAGCTGCTCCACCGTGTAGCGCACCTTGTGCCGCCAGTTGGGATGCTCAGAGGTGGTTGCGGGCAGGTTCTGCTGCTCGGTTTCCTTCAGCAGGTCTTCGAAGCTGATCACCATCATGCGCGAGGACGCGCGGGCCAGCCAGCCCACCAGCGCGTTGTGCAGCTCGCCCGTCAGGTCGGGAACCTGGCCGGCGTCGCGCGGAAACCAATCCGGCATCAGCCCTTCGTTGAAGAGCGCGTTCAGCAGCTTCTGCTTGTCGTAACGCCTCTCGGCCAGCGCGTCGCGATAGCGGTTCTCATCGAGCAGCCCGGCCGCGCGCCGCGCCTCGATGTCCCGCCCGATCCAGTAGCCGGCTAGCGTCGGCAGGTCATGCGTGCTCGACGACACCAGGGCGTGCGGCGTGTACTGCCCCGGCGGCCGGAATTCGCCGCCGTCGATCTTCTCGAAGAACGGCACGCGGTAGCCATAGAGTCCGAAGCGATCGAGACCGTGGCGGGTCTCGGAGGTGACCGTGCCCAGGTCCTCGCCCACCACCATCACCTTCTGGCGGATGCTCTCGAGCGCCAGCACGTGCATCAGGTCCTGCCACCGGTCGCGCACGTAGGCCCCCTGCCTGGGGTCCATCTTCTCCGGAATCCAGTACAGGCGGAAGAAGCGCATGACGTGGTCGATGCGCAACGCGCCGCCGTGCCGGCAATTCTTGCGGATCGCTTCGGCGAAGAGGCGGTAGCCCGTCTCGCGGTGGTGCTCGGTATTCGGCGGAGGGAAGGACCAGTCCTGGCCCTTGGGCGAAAAGTTGTCGGGAGGCGCGCCCACGCGGCACCCGTTGACGTAGAACGGCCGCCAGCCCCACAAGTCGCTGCCGCAGCGATCGGTGGCCAGAGCCAGGTCGTGATAGAGGCCGATGGCGAGGCCGCGGACGCGCGCATGCTCCTGCGCCCGGGCCAGTTGCCGCTCCGCGTGCCACTGCAGCCATTTGTAGAAGAGCACGCGCCGCCGGTGCTTCTCGGCGAACCCGGCCACCGCGGGCGAGTCGGGCTCGCGGAATTCCGCCGGCCAGTCCTGCCAGATCCAGACGGCCGGGCTGCGGCCGTGAATGTACTCGTCGAGGGCGCTCCAGACCGCGAACCGATCGAGCAGCGAGCCCTCGCGTTCCACGTACTCCTCGAAGGCCCGGTCCCGCGGCTTGCGCAGGAACGTGACGAAGGCCAGCTTCAGCGCTGTGAGCTTGAGCGCCCAGACGCGCTCGTATTCCACCAGCGGGCTCGCCCGCACCGCACAAAGCTCCGCCCGCACTTCGGGGCGCGCCATCCACGCCGCAGCCCGTTTCGACTCGCGAAATTCCGGGATGCGCTCCACATCCACGTAGATCGCGTTCTTGAAGAAGGTCGAGACCGGCAGATAGGGGCTGGTGTTGAACGGCTGGCGATTGGGAATGGCGTGCAGCGGGTTGAGGCCGATGAAAGTGACGCCCAGTTCGGTGACGGCCCAATCGATGACGCCCTCGAGGTCGGTGAAATCGCCGCAGCCCCAGTTGCGTTCCGAGCGCAGGCCGTAGAGGGCGATGGCCAGCCCCGCAGTCCGCCGGCCCTCGCGGATGGCGTGCGGAATGTAGGTGCGGTCGGGACACAGAATCAGCCGCATGGATTCGCGCCGGAACCCGCCCTCGACGCGGATCGAGATCTCGACGTCGTGGTAGCCCAGCGGCGCGCCCGCCGGAATCGGCACCTGCTTGCGTATGTGGGTTGCGCCGCAGATCTCCGCGCGTCCCGAAGGGGGCAGGTCGGCCAGCGGCAGCTTGCGGAGTTCCATGCCGCCGCCTTCCCAACGAATGTTCAGCGAAGCCTCGGCGTCGGCCAGCGCGGCCGGAAGGCTGACCGGAAAACCCTTGCTCCAGGCGCTCTCGCCGGCGACGAAGACCGGCGGCAGCAGCCGTTCCCAGTCCTGCGCCTGGTGCTGCTCGAGCGCCCGGTCGATGCTCTCCCTGGTCCCCGCGCTCACGCCCAGGGCGGCGAGAATGGCGCGCTCGATGTCAGGCGAAGTGGCGTGCCGGTGCCCCCATGTATCCCAGAACTCCGATTCGATTCCCCATTGCCGGGCAGCCCGGTCGAGCGCCTGCTCGTAGCTGCCGGAGGCCTTGAATGAACTAGTCGTATGAGTCATTGCCCCGCATTCTTCCTTGATTCTAACAGGCTGCGCCGCGCCGCCCCCCGAAGCGCCCCGTGTCACAATAAAGGTATGGAAGCCGGGGACACCGCCGGAGGGCAGGCACGGACCGAGCCCGATCTGTTTTCCCGTATCGACCAGGACGACTATGCCTGGCTGAGCGATGCCGTATTCACCACCAGGCTCGACCGGGCCATCAACTGGGCGCGCAAGAACTCCATCTGGCCGATGAGCTTTGGCCTCGCCTGCTGCGCCATCGAGATGATGTCGATGGGCGCCTCGCGTTACGACATCGCGCGTTTCGGCGCCGAGGTCTTCCGCGGCTCGCCGCGCCAGAGCGACCTGATGATTATCGCCGGCCGCGTGTCGCAAAAGATGGCCCCGGTGGTCCGCCACCTGTACCAGCAGATGCCGGAGCCGAAGTGGGCCATCTCGATGGGCGCCTGCGCCACCT
>DATNLV010000018.1:0-8611 GCA_035602665.1 Bryobacteraceae bacterium
GAAGCTGGTGGACGCGATCGGGCGCCTGTGGCAGCTCTCTACGGTGCAGTTCGATTTCACGCTGCCGCGGCGCTTCGGCCTGGAGTACATCGCCGAGGACGGCAAGCCGCACCAGCCGCTGATGGTGCACCGCGCGCTATACGGGTCGGTGGAGCGGTTCTTCGGGATTCTGCTGGAGCACTACGCGGGTGCGTTTCCGGTGTGGCTGGCGCCGTTGCAGGCCATCGTGCTGCCCATCACGGACCGCCAGACCGACTATGCCCGCCAGGTGACCAAGCGGCTTGCCGACGCCGGCCTGCGTGTACACCTGGACGACCGCAGCGAGAAGGTCAATTTCAAGATCCGCGAGGCGCAGCTGCAGAAGATCCCGTACATGCTGGTGGTGGGCGGGCGCGAGGCGGAGTCGGGAGCCGTTTCGGTTCGCAACCGCAAGCTCGGCGACCTGGGCGCGAAACCGGTCGAGCAGTTCCTGGCCGAGATACAGCAGTTGATCGACTCGAAAGCGCCAAGCGAGTAGTCCGATGGCGGTACTGGCCTGGATCCTGCTGGCACTGGTCGCCGGCGCGACGGTGTATTCCGCGCTGGTGGTGGTGGCGGCGATCGGCTACCGGCGCGTGCGGCGGCCGGCGCTGGCGCACCAGGAGCCGATCAGCGTCCTGAAGCCTCTTTCGGGACTGGACGAGGGCCTCGAAGAGAACCTGCGGTCGTTCTTCCGCCAGGACTATCCCGAGTTCGAGGTGCTGTTTGCCGTCCGCAACGCGAGCGATCCGGCGGTGGAGGTGGTGGAGCGGCTGCGAGCCGAGTTCCCCCTGGTGCCCGTGGAACTCGTGCTGACCGGCGAGCCTCCCTGGACCAACCCGAAGTGCTACTCGCTCGACCGGATGTTGGCCGTGGCTCGTCACGAGTTGATCGTGATGAGCGACAGCGACACGCGGGTGGGACCGGAGCTGCTGGCGACTCTGGCGGCCGAGTTCGGGGACCCGGGCCTGGGCCTGGCGAGTTGCCCCTATCGGGCGGTCGGCGGCCGCGACCTTTGGACGCGCCTGGAAGCGGTGGGGCTGAATACCGAGATGCTGGCGGGGGTGCTGGCGGACCGGCTGCTCGGGGGGGGCAAGTTCGGGCTGGGGCCGGTGATGGGGGCGCGGCGGAAGGCGATCGGCGCCGCCGGCGGTTTCGCCGAGCTCCAGGACTACTTGACCGAGGACCTGCTGATCGGGCGGCGGATCGCCGAACGGGGGTACCGCACGATCCTGTCATCCTGCGTGATCGAGCACCGGCTGGGGACCGAGGGCTGGCGGGCCAACCTGGCGCACCGGCTCCGCTGGCTGCGGGGCGGACGGCGGATGCGGCCGGCGGGCTACGTGGGGCAGCTCTTCACCTACCCGCTGCCGCTGGCTCTGGCGCTCGGTGCCGTGAGATCGGAGTGGTGGCCGGTGGTGCTGGCGGCGGTGGCCGTGCGGCTGGCTTCGGCCTGGGCGACGGCGGTCCTGGTGGTGCGCGACGGCTTCCTCGCCAGGCAGCCCTGGCTACTGCCACTGCAAGACCTGCTGGGGTTCGGCCTCTGGATAGCCGGATTCTTCGGCAAGACCGTGACCTGGAGGGGGCAGCGCTACGTGCTGAACCGGGACGGCAGCTTTCGGCCGGCCGGCGGGTCATCTCACCCCTTGGGTGGGTGAGGGTGCGCGGGCGGGACGCTCAAAAGATCTCCAAATGTAGCAAACGAGTATCTTGTCGTTTGGTCTTGTTATTGCTATAATCAAGTCAACCATAAGTCGTCATCGACTTATTAGCATCCCCGGCGATGGGGCCCAGCCCATCGCCAGCCCCTCTGAGTGAAGCCCCGAGCACCCAAGCCCGGGGCTTCTTCTATTTGGTGGACACCCGACTGCACAAGGAGACCTGAATGCGCTTGACGACGATACCCAGGGTGGTTGTGTCGGTGGCGGGCGCGCTCTTGATTTCCTCGGCTGCTTTCGCCCAGAAAGAAGCCGGAGGCTCAGCGTCAGCGCGCTTCGATGGCAAGTGGCTCACGAAGCTCACCTGCCCTCCCAAAGGGAACACCGAGGGATACACCTTGCAGTTCGACAGCGTAATCAAGGACAGCAACTACCGCGGGGAGCGGGGCACGGCCGGAGAGGGCGGCTACCTGCTGATCGAAGGCAAGATCGCCGCGGACGGCAGCGCCAGGCTGGAAGCAAACGGAATCGTCGCGTCGAGGAAGTATGCCCGTGGACCCCTGGCTCACAAGGGCGAGGAATACAGCTACAAAGTGAAGGCCCAGTTCCAGGACACGGAGGGCACGGGCACCCGGGACGAGGGGCTGGGAATCGTGGGCCGCGCCTGCAAGTTTGACTTCACGAAGCAGTAGGCTTCGCCACTCGCTGGTCGCCGTCGCTTCCTTCCGCCACGAGCGGTTTCTTGTGTTTCGGCTGGCGCTTCTGCGCTTTGTCCTTCTTCGACGGGATCACGACTTTGGGTTTAGGCTGACCCACAATCGCACGAGCCATCTTTCGGCCATGCGCTGCCTTGTCGTACCGCTTCGGTTTTTTGACGCTCTCCTTCATGGCTATCGAGCAGTATGACCGATAGAAGACCAGCGGTGGGACCGAAATTCGAGCCAGTCCAAGCCAGTCCCGGGTTTGCGGCCAAGTCCGATGCGCGACGGAATCTACGGCGGCGGTTGGTGTAGACTACAGGCAGAACGGAGGCGAAGCCTATGCAGGTTGCCGAAAGCGTGGGGGAGCGTTGGCATCTGGCTGGGTCGGTCACGCTGGTGCGACGATGGCACACCTCGTGGTTTGCCGCGAATCACTCGCCGGAATGTCTGGAGCTCACGCGGCAGATCGACTCTCTATCGTTGCCCATCCGCTGGGCGGCGGACTTCGGACAGCTTCTCAGTGAAGTGGAGCTCACGACCCCTTCCGGGAGAGTGGTCTTGCGGCACGCCAAAGTTGTGGGGATTGTCAATACTCACGAACTGCTAAAGGTCTCCTTCACGTACCGACAAATCGACTGGGGATCGGGCAACGCTGGAGGAGCAGCTTCTCAGGATAACTGGAGCAGCTATCCCCCATAGGGAACCGATCACACGACCACGCGCTGGTCGCCGTCGCGGCGGGTGACGCGCTCGCGGTCCAGGTATTCGAGCAGCGGGATGGCGTACTTGCGCGAGACGCCGGCGAGGTCCTTGAACTGCGGCACCGCTAGCCGCTGTCCCTTGTAGGGCGCCAGGAGTTGGCGCAGACTGGCGAGAGCCGAGCGGTGGAAGACCAGGTCGTCACCGATCTTCACCAGGCGGCCCTGACGCAGCAAGATCTGCAGCAGCGTGCGCGCGCGCGCCGGATCGACGCCCGATTTCGCCAGCGCCTCGCTCACCGGCGGGACGGCCAGGCCGGCCTTCTCAAAGACTGCTTCCATGGACGCCGAGGCCTGCTCCTCGTCCTGTTTCAGGACCACCTTGTGCGAGGCCAGGCGCAGCGTTTCGCCTTCGACCACCAGGGTGCTCGCGGGCGCGACCAGGGCATCGAGCAGGAATGGCGGCGCGCCGGGGAATTCGCGGCTGCGCACCTCTTCCCGAGGTATGCCGGGCGCGAGCGGATGCTGGCGGTGGAAGTCGCGCACGACCTCGGTGACGCGCGCCAGGGCAGTGCTCGACCACTCCCGATCCACCAACCACAGCTCCGGCTGGCGAATTACGAGCAGTACGTCAGAGGCGGCGGCCTGCTCGATCTCGGCTTCTCCCAATCCGGTGGCCGCTGCCAACTCGGCGGCGCCCAACCCGTACTTCGATTCGCGCACCAGCAGGGCCACTCTCTCGATGGGCGTGCCGCGCTCGAGCGTGCCCAACCTCTGCGAAGCCTTGTCGCCGCGGCGGTACCTGCGGCCCGTGATGTCGACCACCACGCCTCCTCCGATGGTCACCACCGGGGAGAACATGCGGATGATGAAGCGGTCGCCGGGCGCTACGAGCAAGGGTTCGCGGAGGATGAGCCGCACGTAGGCGCGCGCGCCTGGGCGGAGGGTTTCGCTGTGTTCGAGGAGCCGCACCTCGGCTTCCACTTCCGCCGTCCCGGCGTGGAAGTGGACCGGCGCGCGATTCTTGAGCGGCTTGGCGGAGGGCAGCAGGTCAAGCGCGCAATCGATAACGTTGGTGGCGCGGAAGCGTCCGGGCTCGGCCAGCACCATGCCTCGCGCCAGGTCCTGCGGCTCGATTCCGGCCAGGTTCAGGGCGGTTCGCTGGCCCGCCAGCGCGCGGTCGGCCGCTTCGCCGTGCACCTGAATGCCACGCACGCGCAGGCGCCGGCCGCCGGGGTGAAGCTCGACTTCCTGTTCCCGCGCGACGGAGCCCGAAACCAGGGTGCCCGTCACCACGGTGCCGAAGCCGCGCATGGAGAAAGCCCGGTCGATGGGCAGGCGGAAGGGTCGCGAGGAATCCTTGGCCGGGATCGCGGCGGCCAGCTCGGTGAGGCGCGCGCGCAGCTCCTCCAATCCCTCACCGGTGGTGGAGCTGACGGCAACGCAGGGGGCGCCTTCGAGGAAGGAGCCGGCGACGAAGTCCTCCGCTTCCAGGCGGGCCAGGATGAGCATGTCGCGGTCCACCAGGTCGGCCTTGGTGAGCACCACGATGCCTTGGCGGATGGCGAGCAGGCGGCAGATGTCGAAGTGCTCGCGGGTCTGGGGCATGATGGACTCGTCGGCGGCGATGACCAGCAGGACCAGGTCGATGCCTCCGACACCGGCGAGCATGTTCTTGACGAAGCGCTCGTGGCCGGGCACGTCGACGAAGCCGATGCGCAGCTCGGGCGTGAGGTCGAGGTGCGCGAAGCCGAGGTCGATCGAGATGCCGCGCCGCTTCTCTTCCTGGAGGCGGTCGGTGTCGATTCCGGTGAGGGCCCGGACCAGCGCCGTCTTGCCGTGGTCGATGTGACCCGCCGTGCCAGCTATGATGTTCTTCATGCGGCTGCTACCCATCCTAATCCTATTGACCAGCGCTCTCGCCCAGACTCCCGCGGTGCCGGGCATTCCGTCTCCCACGCGATGGAGGAACGCCGCGGCGTCCTCTTCGGTCGGCGAGGACGGCAACCTCGCCATCACTGGCGGCAAATCCACCAACTGGTTCGTGAACCCCGGCGACGGCCACAGCGAGGCGAACGCGCCCGTGCTGCTTTTCAAAGCCGGCGGCGACTTCATGCTGCGGGCGAAGCTGACCGTGGACTTCCATACGAAGTGGGACGCGGGGTGCCTGGTGGTCTTTGCCGACGAAACCACGTGGGGCAAGTTTTGTTTCGAGATGACGCAGTGGATGGAGCCCACGGTCATTTCGGTGGTCACGCGCGGGCGGTCGGACGACAACAACTCGATTCCGATTTCGGGCGGCAGCGTCTATCTCGAGATCGCCAAGAGCGGGCAGGGGATCACGTTCTACTCGTCGAAGGACGGGCGGTCGTGGAGGCTGACGCGCGCTTTCGATCTCGGCAAGACGGGGCCGCTGGAGCTCGGCTTTTCGTCGCAGTCGCCGGTTGGGGAGGGCTGCCGGACGGTGTTCTCGGAGATACGGTACACGGCCAAGGCGCCGGCGGATTTCTGGAAGGGGGAATAGTCCGCTTGCTTACGGGCGCGGTTCGGTGCTCTCGGTCAATCTGCGCAGGCGTTCCGGGGTGACGATCACCAGGAGCCGGAGATCGAGCGCGGCGTGCACCACCATCGGCACGAGCAGGCTGCCGCTGAGAACGTAAAGAGCCGCCATGAAGAGGCCGAGCGCGGCGGTGAGGGCCACTCCGCGAACGCCCTGGTACAGATGGCCGAGGCCGAAGGCCGCGGAGGAAGCCAGCACCGCGACCAGCGTGCCGAGGCCGGGCAGAAACGTGGCGAAGTAGAAGAGCAGGAATCCCCGAAAGGCCAGCTCTTCCGCGATCCCGGCGCCGATGGCCACGGTGGCGAACAGGCGGCGCTCCGCGGTGGAGACGGGGAGCAGCGGCCCGGCCATCTTGAGTAAGCGCCCCAGCTGGCGGTCGCCTTTGTGGCGGAGCATCAGGCTCGACACCACGAGCGAGATCAGAAACGCCGCCGCGGCGATGGTCATTTCGGTCGAGTGGGCGGGCGCGACGAATCCGAAGGCCGCGGGCGCAAACGCGCCGAGCCGCCAGATGGCCAGGACGACGAGCGCCATCCCCAGTTGGGCGGCGAGCACCAGCTGGTAGAAGCGCAACCTGGCCTGCTGGTCTCCCGCTTCGATTCGCTGCTTGAGCCAGCAGTACCGGAGGCGCCCCAGCCAGGGCAGCACGCACACGAGATACGCCAGGAACAGGTGCGACAGAATGGCCGAAGCGGCTGAGCCCATCGGAACAGAGTCTAGCACCCGAAACAGCACCGCCGAGCGCCGCAATAGTACGTTTGGACTTGACTTCCCGGCGGGTTTCCTCTTCAATGAACCCCGGGGGAGTAATGCCACTATCCGAGGACTGCGCAGCCCGCGTGGAGGAGATTGGTAAGGACAGGGCGAGCGGCGCCGCTCGTCTGGCCGTGCGCGCCGCGACGCTGTTGGTGGAGTACGCCGAGTCGTCGCCGTCCGACATCCCCGAGATCGCAAAAGCGCTCATCGAGGCTCAGCCGTCCATGGCGCCTATCTACAATCTGGCCCGGCGCGTGCTCGTTTCGGGCGACGTGAAAGCCGCGTGCAGCGAGTTCCTGGAAGCGATGGAGCAGAGCGGGACGCGGGTGGCCGAGGTGGCCGCCACTATGATCGAAGACGGGATGACGGTGATGACGCACTCGTTCAGCTCCACCGTGCTCGCCGGGTTCCGCGAGGCCCACCAGAGCGGCAGGAAGTTCACGGTGATCTGCCCGGAATCCCGGCCGGTTTGCGAGGGGATCGCCCTGGCCGCGAGCCTGGGCATGAGCGGGATCGGCGCGTGCGTGATCACCGACGGGGCCGCCTACCGGCTCTTGCCCACGGCTCAGTTGGTGTGGGTGGGAGCGGATGCGGTTTCGCTGCGCGGGTTCTCCAACAAGACGGGAACCGCGCTCATCGCTCTTGCGGCGCACGAGTTGGGCGTGCCCTTCTATGTCCTGTGTGGCTCCGACAAGTTCCTGCCGGCATCCTACAGCCCGCCTCGGGAGGAGCCGAAGGACCCCGCGGAGATCCTCGACCGCCAACTGCCGCACGTCAGCGCCGTGAACTATTATTTCGACCTGACACCGCTGTCCTTGATCTCGGGCGTGGTGACCGAGAGCGGGATTGTGGCGCCGGATGAGCTACGGCGGATGCTGGCGTGAGAGCGGTCGTCGCCGCGCTGCTGCTGTTGAGTGGGGCCACGTGCGGGCAGGACTCCAGCCCCCTGCGTCTCGATGGCCGGATCGAGCTGGCCAATGTCGATGGCCGTATCGACCACCTGAGCGCCGACGTGAAGGGCCGGCGGCTCTTCGTTTCCGCGCTCGGCAACCACACGGTGGAGGCGATCGACGAGGCGGCCGGCAAGCGGACGGCGACGCTTCGGGACCTGCCCGAGCCGCAAGGCGTCTACTACGACGCAACCACGGATCGCCTGTTCGTGGCCTGCGCGGCCGATGGGGGGATCCGGGTCTTCGACGGGCACAGCTTCCAGCTTCTGCACAAGGAGAAGACCTCCGGCGACGCGGACAACGTCCGCTACGACGCCCGGAGCCGGCGGGTGATGGTGGGCTATGGCGACGGCGCGCTGGCATTTCTTGACGCCGGTGGGAACAGGACTGGCGAGATCGCACTGGACGCACATCCGGAGTCTTTTCGGATGGAAGAGGCCGGCGGCCGCGTGTTTGTGAATGTCCCGGACCGGAAAGAGATTCAGGTCGCCGACGTGGCGACACGGGCGCTGCTCGGGCGCTGGCCGGTGACTTCGGCATTGAAGAATTACCCGATGGCGCTGGACGAGGCCCATCATCGGCTGCTGGTTGGTTGCCGGGCGCCCGCCCGCATGCTGGCGATCGACACCGTGAGCGGGAAGGAGACGGCGTCGGTCGAGACGGTGGGCGACACGGACGATTTGTTCTACGACGCCAGGAAGAGCCTGGTCTACGTGATCGGAGGGCAGGGCCTCGTGGATGTTCTCCGCCAGCGCGACGCCGACCACTACGAGCGGATCGGCCGCTATCCCACCGCGCCCGGCGCACGGACTGGCCTGTTCGTGCCCGAGTGGGGGAAGCTGTTCGTGGCGGTTCCGCGCCGTGGCGAGCAGCGCGCGGAGGTTATGGTTTTCGAGGCTCGGTGACTTTGACCAGCCGATCGGCGGCTACGTTCTGGAGCTGCTGGACGATGCCCGAGGGCCAGCGGATCTCGACCAGGTCGGCCGACTTGTTCGGGCCCAGGCCGAAGTGTGTGGGACCGGCGCTCGATGACGCATAGCCTGCGGCGAAGGACACCTGATTGTACTGCGCCTTGCCTCCGGCTACGAGTTTGATCCTTGCCCCTATGCCGTCGCGATTGCTCTTCGTGCCTTGCAACTCCAACTCGATCCAGTGACCGGCGGTGGGACTGTCGTTGATCCAAAGCTCGGCAGGCGCGCTCAGGGCGGTGACCACGACGTCGAGGCGGCCATCGCCGTTCAGGTCCCCGATGGCCGAGCCACGGTGTCGG
>DATNLV010000025.1:0-3556 GCA_035602665.1 Bryobacteraceae bacterium
GACCTCGTCTCTGACCGCGACCGCTCCCGCCACAGCAGGAACGTATACCATCCGCTGGAACATCACGACGCCTTCTTACTTCAGCCTTCCGCCATTCAACTCCCTGAGCAGCGCGACGACAGCGGTACATCTCGCGCTGCCGGCGCCGGCTCCGATTTCGCCCGCGAACGGCGCTACCGGGGTGCCGCTGACGCCGACACTCGCCTGGACGCCGTCGGTGGGGGCGACCGCCTACGACGTGTACTTTGGGTCGTCGTGGCCTCCGGCACTGGTTGCCACAACTACGGGGAGCACTTACGGGCCCGACGAGCTGTCGCCCGCGACCCAGTACTACTGGCAAGTGGTGGCCCGGAACGGAGGCGCCGCCAGTGCGTCCGTAGCGTGGTCGTTCTCAACTCAGACGGCTACAGGGCAATCCGATCAAATCATCGTGACCGTGGCCGGTGGAGGCAGCGGGCCCGGCACGGTGGACGGCGGGCTGGCCACGAACGCCCAGCTCAGTTACCCGCCCTACATAGCGGTGGATGCGGCCACGAATCTCTACGTCCAGGAAGGCACCGGAACGATTCGTAAGGTGACCCCGGAGGGCATCATCACCACCTTTGCGCAGTTTCCCAACAGCGGAACGATCGCAACAGATGCCGCCGGGAACCTCTACGTGGCGTCGGGTAGCACTGTTGCGCGGATCGCGCCGGATCACACACTCAGCACGGTGGCAGGCAACGGCACGCCGGGCTACTCGGGCGACGGAGGGCCGGCCACGAGCGCCGAGCTTTCCGTGGTGGACGGTTTGGCCGCGAACGCCCTCGGCGACCTTTACATCGCGGACATGAGCAACTGCGCGGTCCGCAAGGTAGCCCCCAGCGGGATCATCACAACCGTGGCGGGCAACGGCACCTGCGGCTACTCGGGCGACGGAGGCCCGGCCAGGAACGCTCAACTCGCCTCACCGGAAGGCTTGGCGGTGGATGCTTCCGGAGCCGTCTACATCGCGGATACGGGGAACTGGCGGATTCGGAAGTTGACTGCCGACGGTGTTATCACCACGGTGGCAGGCACCGGGACATCGGGCTACTCGGGAGATGGCGGTCCGGCCATAGCCGCCCAGCTCAGTTGGCCGGGCGGCGTGGCGTTGGATGGTGGCGGGAACCTCTACATAGCGGATGCAGGGAACTACCGGGCCCGCAAAGTGGGTCCGGACGGAATCATCACGACGGTTGCGGGAAACGGCAGCTATGTCTTCTCAGGCGAGGCGGGCCCGCCTCTCAGCGCCGGGATGACCGTCGACGCCGTGGCCGTTGAGAAGAGCGCCAATCTGTACATTGCTGACGCGAGCGCTGGCCGCGTTCGAGCGGTGGTGCCCGCGAATCCGACGTCTTGCCAGTTCCGGGTTGACCAGAACGCCATTGCCGTTCCCGGCGCGGGCGGCACGTTCCCCGTTTCGGTCCAGACCGGACCGGGGTGCTGGTGGGGAGCTTCCGGCCTGCCATTCTGGATCACAGGCGCGTCGTCCGGCAAAGGCCCTTCCACGATCAACCTCTCGGTGGCCGCCAGCAACGACTATTTCCGCTCGGCCACCCTTTCGATCGCTGGCGCGGCGGTCAGCGTCACCCAGGCGGACGGATGGTGCGCTCTTGCCGCCAGTCCCGCTGCGGTCGTCTTGCCCGCTGCTGGCGGGACGGTCGAGATCGGCGTCACATTCTGCGCCTGGTCCTGGTGGGTCTCCAGTCCCCCCGATTGGGTGACCGTCGCCGGACCCGGCACTGGCATCGGCAGCGGAAGCTTCCGCTTCAGCGTCGGGCCGAATACTGGTGCAGTGCGCTATGGGACTCTGCTGATCGGGCAGCCCGGCTCCTTTCAGAGCACACTTCCCATCATGCAACTCGCAGCCCCGACGGACGGCCTGCACTTCGTGCCGGTCACTCCCTGCCGTGTCGCCGACACGCGCGGCGGCGCTGGGGCGATGGCGGCGGCGGAGACTCGCTCGTTCGCGATTCCACAAAGCCGCTGCGCGATTCCAGACAGCGCCGAGGCCTACTCGCTCAACGTCACCGTGGTGCCGCGGGGGCCGCTGTCTTTCCTCACGCTGTGGCCTACGGGACAGGATAAGCCGCTGGTCTCCACGCTGAACTCCTTTGGCGGAATCGTGGTGGCCAACGCCGCCGTCGTGCCCGCGGGCTTCAACGGCGCGGTCAGTGTGTATGTCACCGACCCCACCGACGTGATCCTCGACATCGACGGCTACTTCGACCCGGCCGGCACTTTTGCGTTCTATCCCGTCGAGCCGTGCCGGGTGGCCGATACGCGCAACGTGGCGGGGCCCTTCGGCGGGCCGGCACTGACCGGCGCCGAGAGCCGCGATTTTCCGGTTCCCTCAGGCACGTGCGGCCTCCCGTCCAATGCCAGTGCGTACTCCATGAACGTGACGGTGGTTCCGGCGGGCTACCTGGGCTACTTGAAGACCTGGCCCACGGGGCAAGCGCAGCCCAACGTCTCCACGTTGAATTCGTGGACCGGCAAAGTGGTGGCCAACGCGGCTCTGGTACCGGCGGGGAATAGCGGGGCCATCTCGGTCTATGCCGAGGATACGACGCAAGTCGTGCTGGATACGAATGGCTACTTCGGGGCGCCGGGCGGAGCGGGCGGGCTGAACTTCTACCCGGTTACTCCGTGCCGGGTGGCGGACACACGCGGCGCGGCGGGTCCCTCTGGAGGGCCGAAGATGGGGGACGGCGAAACGCGCTCGTTCCCGATCCCATCGAGCGGGTGCGGGATACCGGCGACGGCGGCGGCGTATTCGTTGAACGTGACGGTGGTGCCGGACGGCATGCTGCAATACCTGACGGCGTGGCCGGCCGGGGCGGGGAAGCCGCTGGTATCGACGTTGAATTCCTGGGACGGCGCGGTTGTGGCGAATGCGGCGATCGTTCCGGCCGGGACCGGCGGCGCCATCAACGTGTTCGTGGCCAACCGGACGCAGGTGATTTTGGATATCAACGGGTACTTCGCGCCCTAGCCGGGCAGATATAATTGCTCTCAGTGCCGAAGGTCACGTTTCTACCTCGCGGTGTGACCGCCGAGTTCGAGATGCGCCAGCTCCCGTACCGCGAACACGGCCTGCCCGGATCGATCCTGGACGTGGCGTTGAATTTCGGCGTGCCACTGGAGCATTCGTGCGGGGGTACTTGCGCCTGCACCACCTGCCACGTGATCGTCCGCGATGGAGAACGGAATCTGTCGCCGATGGACGACCTCGAGGCCGACCGCCTGTACCTCGCCGAAGGGCTCACCCTGCACTCGCGCCTGGCCTGCCAGGCCATGGTGCGCGGCGACGTGGTGGTCGAGATCCCTCAGCGCTGAGACTGCCCGGCCAGCTTCTCGATGGTCTCGGGCGGAATGTTGGCGTCGATTCGCACCTCGACGCCGGTCGATTCGATGTGGACTCCGCCCGACGTCTTGATCCCCGCCAGCATCGCGAAGAAGCGCAGCGCGCCCGAGAGCGACCCCGCATCCCCTTCGTTCCGGCAGCGGGCGGTGGCCGCGATACGGACACCGG
>DATNLV010000045.1:0-4619 GCA_035602665.1 Bryobacteraceae bacterium
CGGCCTCACGCGGCCCGGCCAGAAGGAGCTGCCTTCGGTCTACCTCTACGATGCCCTCGGCTCTGCGCTTTTCGAAGCCATCACGCTGCTTCCGGAATACGGCCTGACGCGCGCCGACGAGCGCATTCTGCGCCGCTACGCCGCCACCATCGTCGAGCGCCTGCCGGTGCCGCTGGTGGTGACCGAACTGGGCTCCGGCAGCGGCCGCAAGACGCGCTGGCTTCTGGAGGCGCTGGCCCGCGGCGGCCCGGTGACCTACTACCCGATCGATATTTCCGCGGCGGCCCTGGCCCGCTGCAAGTTCGAGCTGTCCGGGATCGGCCCGATCGGAGTGGTTGGCCTCGAACAGTCCTATCTCGACGGACTGGCCGAAGTCGCCGTGCGCCGCACCGGCGGTGAGGCTCTGCTGGTGCTGTTCCTGGGCAGCACCATCGGCAACTTCGAGCGCGGCGCCGGCGAGGACTTCCTGCGCGCGATCCGCGCCTCGCTCTCTCCCGGCGACGGCCTGCTCCTGGGCACGGACCTGGTGAAGCCTCCCGCCCGCCTGATCGCCGCCTACGACGATCCCACGGGGGTGACCGCGGCGTTCAACCTCAACCTGCTCGCGCGCATCAACCGCGAGCTGGCCGGCAACTTCTCGCTCCGCCAATTCGCCCACGAGGCCCGCTACGACGAGCGCCGCCACCGCATCGAAATGCACCTTGTCTCCACGCGCCACCAGACCGTCTCGATCCCCGGCGCCGGCATCACGGCGACTTTCGAGAAAGGCGAGTCCATCTGGACCGAAGCCTGCCACAAATTCCAACTCGAGGAACTGGAAGGCATCGCGGAGCGCACCGGCTTCCGCTCCCGGGCGCAGTGGGTCGATCCCCAATGGCCCTTCGCCGAAAGCCTGTGGATCGCGAGGTGAGACGAACGACCAGGAATTTGGGCCACGAATGAACACGAATGAACACGAATAAGAACGCTGATTGAAGAAAAGACCTTCACCCGCGCCCGGAATCCACCACAGGAACTGAGGCTTATCGCGGGCCCCGGCGCGCGCCCGATGGCGTACTATGGGCCTGATGCCCATGGGCAGCCATCGGCACTTCAAACATCCAACCCTGAGGAAGACACGCGCCGGAACTTTCAGGATGCCCTGAGCGCCCACTTCCAGGCTTTGCGTGAAGTGGGCGAGCAGATTCCCGAACCACACACGTCCGTCGATTACGTGGAAATCGCCGCGTAGCCGGTGGCTTCCCGAGGGCCGCGGCGCAAAACTGCAAATCGCATCAGAAAGCCATCCGGTATCGTCCGATTCCATCGCGAAAGGCAAAGCGTCCAGCCTGAGGCTAGTTGCTGTTCTTCACTACCTCCCCAGCTTTCATCACGAACTTCGCCCGGCCCAACACCGTCACGTCCTGGAGGGGATCTCCAGGTACGGCGATGATATCCGCAACCTTCCCAACTTCCAGCGTGCCTGTCGAGTCTTGCAGGCCCAATAGCTCCGCGGCCCGGCTCGTCGCCGATCGAATCACCTCGATCGGCGTCATGCCCTCGTTGTAGTACGCCTCGAGAACGTCTAGACTGGCCTGCCCGCGGTTCTTTCCGGGCACGGTCAGATACATGTCCGAACCGGCCGCGATGGGGACTCCCATTTTCAACGCCCGCTGAAGCCGGTCGCGATTGCCGTCAAGGTAGTGTTTGAACTCCTGTTCCACCTGAGCCCGCTCACCGGCAGCGGGATCGCGTCCCCCGAAAACCACTTCCTCCAACTGCCGAAGGGTCGTATCGGTGGGCACCAGAAAAATGTGTTTTGCAGCCATCAATCTGAGCACATCGTCAGGCACCACATAGGCGTGCTCGATCGAATCCACGCCCGCCTCCGCCGCCACCCGGGTGGCCTGATTCCCGATAGCGTGGGCAGCGACTTTCACCCCTGCTAAGTGGGCCTCCTCCACAATCGCCTTCATCTCCTCGAACGTCACATTGGCGGGCCCGTTGGCGATCACCTTGATGCATCCCGCACCATCGTAAAGCGCCTGGCGTACGGCCTGCCTTGCGCTTTGCTCCCCGTTGATCGTGACGTATTCCTGTTCAATCAACTTCTGCGCCTCCGGCGTTAAGCGTCCAAACTGCCCTCCCGGAGGGGCAAGGGCTCGTGTGGAGGGCACGATCCGGGGCCCTTCCGCCCATCCGTTACGGATCGCGGTTCGCAACGCCACGTCTCCGTTTACTCCCGAATTGCCCAGATCGCGAACGCTCGTGATGCCGGCCTCCAGAACTTCTCTTGCCAGCTTGGCACCCAGTAAAGCCCGTTCCGCGGTGCTCTCGGTCGCAACGATTCTCAGCATCTCAAGTTCCTGGGACATTACTTTGGTCCCGTCCATCTGGTCCAGGAGGTGGGTGTGCGCATCGATCAATCCAGGCAGCAGGGTCGCGTCCCCCAAATCGATCAACGTTGTGCCCACGGGAATGGCCGGCTCTGCCGAAACTGCGGTGATTCTGTCCCCTTCGACCAGAACAGTCGCGTTCTTGAGGACCTTATCCGTCTGGCCGTCGAGCAACCTCGCCGCTCGAATCGCGACGCGCCGCGTGGAAGCCGCCCGATTGGGCGCTTGGGCCTGACCGATGTCGAAGCATAGGACCGACGAGAGGAGACACAAAAACAGCAGGTGGCGCGCAGCAGGCATGTTTGACGGCTCCCAGGTTGCGCTCAGTGTATCACAGACCTATATCACAACCCCCAAGTCTTGATCCTCCGCAGCGGCTTCCGGAGCCCAGCCCCAGCTTGTCTTCTTCCCCAGGCTTTTTCTTATCCGTGTTCATTTGAGATTATGTGGTCGACCACATAAACACGAATACACACGAATAGGACCGCTTGAATGGCCTTGCTGGCACGCGCAGCCGGCACATCATTGCTGCTCCATTCAGCGGCTCGAAGGCACACCCCCCGTGGTATGCTGATCTCGGCCGCGAGGCCAAAGAGGAAATTGTGGTTTATATGCGGGCGGCAGCTCTTGCTCTTGCGTTGATCCTCCTCTGCGCGCCTCCCGATACCCTCGCCCGATCGCACAAACCAGTCCCGGATAAGTCCAAGTCTGAACCGGCTAGGCAGCCCGCGCCTGAAAGTCACCTCCGCCAGCTCCGGTTCAGCCCCGATGGACGATATGTTCTGGCGGTGAACAATTCTGGGGTCACGGTAATCACCGTGCAGCCGTTTCGGGTATTGTTTCGGATCCCCGCCGACGACGCGAGCTTTGCAGAGTTCACACCGGACTCCGGGCAGGTTGTCTTCGCCGCCTCCGGCACGAACGTGGAATCGCCCACCGAGGTTGCATCACTGCGCGCCAAGAGTTTCTACCCGCTGCCTGCCGCCACGACGCCACGCGTTCTGCACTCGAGAACGCAGCCACGCTTCGAGCGCTGGAGCATCTCCGAGCGCGCCAGAGTCTCGTCCATCGGCCTGCGGCGGACGTGCTACACGGCAGGTCTGGGGCCGGACGGCCGCACGCTCGCGTGCGTTGACGCCGATGGAACGCTCCGGCTCCTCGATCTCCCGTCAGGCGAGCAACTCCTCGAGAAGCGAGGCTTTGGCAAACCGTTTGTGGCTTGGACCACCGACGCAGCCGGTATGCCGCACAGCCGCTTTGAGTGGGGCGAGCCCGGCTCAGCCTTCACCGTCTTCTCGCCAGACGGCCGCTATGTGATCGCGACACCCTGGGACGCTGACGGTCACCCCGTGGTCTTTGACCTGCGGATGAGAAAACTCGTCAAGCTGAAGGGCGCCGCAAAGAGAATCGACCAGAGCCGCAATTTCACATTTGTCGGGCCGGAGCGTCTGCTGGTGGACTTCGATTGGTTATCGAAACCCGCCGAGCCAGTCGGCATTGTGGCTTTCCCGTCTGGCGCGATTCTGTCCAAGTCGAAAGTTCCGCCGGGTTGGTTCTATCCGACAACGGACTCCCGCTTCGTCCTCGTACATCCCTGCGGCCCTCGCCAAAACCACAGGTGGGATGCCTACTCGAAGCGCAGTTGCGTAGCCGAGATCGGCACCGGCCGTGTCATCGTTAGCCAGGCGAACGCACTCGACATCCTCGGCAGCTTCTACGTAGCCGAGCGCACCAACGGTGAAATTGGACTGTATGAGATAGGAAAGGCCGGGGCCATCGCAATGGTGAGCCTGGATAGCCGCCGAGGCTTGGTCGGCCTGCCGCTGCTGCTTGGGTTGACCCCGCTACAATAGCATCGTCACTGCTGTTTGCTTCATTCGTGTTTATTCGTGTCCATTCGTGGCCAAGCTTTTCCCCCGCCACCCCAACCCCACCACCACAATGCCTGCACAGAACGCGAGCGCCGTCAGTATCCCCCCCGCCAGCACCGACGCCGGCGCGTACTCGAGCACCACACGCCTGTCGCCACCCGGCACCACAATCCCCCGCAGCGCACCATCAACCTTGTATATCCGAGCTGGGCTTCCGTTCACCCGAGCGTGCCACCCTGGATAGAACACCTCGCTCAGCACCACCAGGCCGCGGCCGCTCGCATGGACGTCCATCACCATCCGGTCTGCCTCGTATGCGCGGAACGTCACGTCTTCAGCCGCGCCCTGGCTCGCCGGCTCCAGGTCCGCGGCC
>DATNLV010000060.1:0-3010 GCA_035602665.1 Bryobacteraceae bacterium
CTTCCTCCTCGCCTTCCGCGCGGACGAAGCCGCCCGTGGGAATGCCCGCGCGCACCATGAATTCCTTCGAGAAGATCTTGCTGCCCTCGAGGCGCGCCGCCTGGCTGGTGGGGCCCACAATCGCCCGGCCGGCCGCGCGAAACGCGTCGACAACGCCCGCGACCAATGGAGCCTCCGGCCCGACGACGGTGAGGTCGGCCTCAACGGACTCCGCCGCTCGCAGCCAGCCTTCCGGGTTGGCGGGCGCGGCGATACAGCGTGCGACGCGGGCAATGCCGGGGTTTCCCGGCGTCGCGTAGACCGCCGTCACCGAAGGACTCTGGGCCAGACGCCACGCGATTGCATGCTCACGGCCACCGCCACCGAGGATCAGTACTTTCACTGTGCTCTCCAAGAATTGCAGACGCGGCGGCAAAGGGGCGCGAGAACACAGCGCGCGCCCGCCGCGGCGCGCACTTCCCTAGAATAGAAGAAAAGCTGGGCCGAAATGCAAGCGATGGGCCGTCCGAACAGTTACGACGTGATCGTGGTAGGCGCCGGACATGCCGGTTGCGAGGCGGCGCGTGCGTGTGCGCGGATGGGGCTTCAGACGGCCATGGTCACCATGAATCTGGACTTGATCGCCCAGATGTCCTGTAATCCGGCCGTGGGAGGAATCGCGAAGGGGCACCTGGTCCGAGAGATCGACGCGCTCGGCGGGGTGATGGGCGAGGTGACCGATGCGGTGGGCATCCAGTTCCGGCTCCTGAATACGAGCCGCGGACCGGCCGTCTGGTCGCCGCGCGCCCAGTGCGACAAGAAGCTGTATCGCATGCGGATGCGCGAGGTTCTCGAGCGCGAGCCCAACCTGCGTATTCTCCAGGCGGAGGTGGCGGAGCTCGTGATTGAGGCGGCCGACGGCGGAAGGCAGGTGCGCGGCGTTCGACTCCAGGACGGCAGGGTGCTTTCGAGCGGAGCCGTCGTGGTCGCCACCGGCACGTTCTTGAACGGCCTTGCCCACGTCGGCGAGAAGACCTATCACTGCGGCCGCAATGGAGAGGCGCCGTCGAACCTGCTCGGCGATCAGCTCCGGACTCTGGGGATGAAGTGGACGCGCCTGAAGACGGGCACGCCGCCCCGGCTTGACGGACGCACGATCGACTGGTCGTGCTTCGAGGTTCAGCGGGGGGACCCGGTTCCTACCCCGTTTTCGTTCCTGACGTCGGGAATCGACCGTCCTCAGATCGAGTGTCATATCGCTTACACGACCGAGAAGACCCACGAGATCCTGCGCCAGGCGATTCCGCGCTCGCCGCTCTATAGCGGGCAGATCGAGGGCATCGGGCCGCGATACTGCCCCTCAATTGAGGACAAAGTTGTCAAGTTTCCCGATAAGGTGCGGCACCAGATCTTCCTGGAGCCGGAGGGCCTCGATACCTATGAGGTCTATGTCAACGGGATGTCGACCAGCATGCCGATCGACGTGCAGATCGCCATGCTGGCATCGGTCCCGGGTCTGGACCGGGCCGAGATGATGCGGCCGGGCTATGCCATTGAGTACGACGCGGTCGATCCAAGGGAAGTTCTGCATTCTCTTGAGGTTAAAGCGATCGGTGGCCTGTTCCTCGCGGGCCAGATCAACGGGACGTCGGGATATGAGGAGGCTGCGGCGCAGGGCATTCTGGCGGGGATCAACGCGGCGTGCCAGGTGGGTGGTCGTCCACCGGTCGTCTTCGGCCGGACGGACGGCTACATCGGGATCATGGTTGACGACCTGGTGACCAAAGGGGCGGACGAGCCGTACCGGATGTTCACGTCGCGCGCGGAGTTCCGCCTGCACCTCCGCATCGACAACGCCGATGAGCGGCTCACGCCGGAGGGCCGGCGCCTGGGTTTGGTGACGGAGGAGCGCTGGACTCTGTTCGCAAAGAAGCAGGCCCAGAAGGAGAGGCTGCGGGTCCTGCTGGAGAGCACGAGGGTCCCGGCGGACGGCCTGGGGCTGGCGCCTGGAGATCGGCCCTCGGTCGCGCAGTGGTTGCGGCGGCCCGAGGCGTGCATCGAGAAGGTTCGCTGTCTGTTGGTCTCGGCGCTCGGGGAGGAGCCGGTGCGCGAGGTTCTGAGCACCGTAGAGACTGAGGTCAAGTACGCAGGCTACATCTCGCAGCAGGATCGTCAGATAGTTCGTCTACGGGAGTCGGAGGGTCGGAAGATACCGGCGAGGTTTGGGTTCCGGGGCATACCTGGGCTGTCGCGCGAGATATCGGAGAAGCTGGAGCGGGTGCGTCCTGAGACCCTGGGGCAGGCCGCGCGCATACCAGGAGTGACTCCGGCCGCCATCGCGGTTCTCGACGTTTATCTGACGATCGGAGCCAGTGTCTCCGCGCTATGATTGATGCGCCGGGGTTTGCCGCGATCCTGACGCGCAGCTTTGGTCCGCTCCAACCTCTTTCGCCGGAAACGGTCTCCGAGCTACTCGGCCACTACGAACTCCTTCTGCGTTGGAACAAGACGCTGAACCTTACTTCCATTGCCGGACTCGAGGAGGCGGTATTACGCCACTACTGCGAGTCGCTCTTTGTGGGAATCCATCTCCCGACACGCCCGGTGTCGGTTCTGGACCTTGGTTCGGGCGCCGGCTTTCCGGGCATTCCAATGGCAATCTTGCGCCCGGATTGCAGGTTCACGCTGGCCGAGGCCCACCAGCGGAAGGCCGTGTTTCTCCGGGAGGCAACCCGGCACCTTTCGAACGTCCGCGTGGCGGCGTGCCGTGCCGAGAAGATCGAGGGCGCCTTCGATTGGGTGGTTTCGCGGGCGGTGAAGTGGCCCGACGTGCTGAAGGTTGCCCACCCAGGCGCCGCCGCCCTCCCGCTCCGTACGGTAGCGTTGCTACTAGGGCAGGAAGACGCGGCGGCGGTGGTCGCGCAGCCGATGTTCTTCTGGCGTCAGGCGATCCCGCTTCCGTGGGGACATCGCAGGGTGCTGGTGATCGGGCAGACGGCCCCGGCCGGGTGACCAGGCGCCCGGATCAGAG
>DATNLV010000063.1:0-13701 GCA_035602665.1 Bryobacteraceae bacterium
CATCCACCTGCAGCCGTCGCAGTTCGAGGCAGGCGGCCAGACCGCCGTGGCTGCGGCCGAATACGTCTGGGGCACGCAAACGCTCGATGCCGTCATCAGCGCCGCGGGGCTGCCGATCGGCGGCGGGCAGCCGGATGCCACACGGCTGTTCGGAGGCGTCCCGCTCCTCGATCAGTTGGCCAAAGGCAGCTGGTTTGGCCAGCTCGAATACCGGAAGCAGGGCGACCCCGCGGGCCGTTGGACGGGCGCGTTTCAGATACAGGGCGCGAGCGTCGAAGTGCCGGGCATCGCGGACCCGCTGGAACTGGCCTCGGCGCACGTTACCCTGCGCGACGACGGCTTTCTGATGGACCGCATCGAGGGCCGCGCTGGAGCGATCGATTTCAAGGGCGAATACCACTACACGGCCGCCGCCGACCGGCCGGATCAGCTCCGCATCGCCGCCGCCAGCGCGGATGCGCAGGAACTGGAGCGGCTGCTGATGCCGTCGCTTCGGCGCGAGGAGAGCCTGTTCAGCCGCGCCCTCCGATTCGGCCGCGCGAAGGCGCCGGAATGGCTCGCCGCCAGGAGCGTCGAGGCTGCAATCGAGATCGGCTCGCTGACCGTGGTGGGAATGCCGCTCGACAAGGTCCGCATGCACGTGCGTTGGGATGGAACCGCGATCGAGGCCACCGATCTCGCGGCACAGTTCGGCGCCGGTTCGCTGGCGGGGCGTCTCAGCGCTAACCTGCGCGGCAGCCAGCCGACCTACCGCATAACGGCCCGCCTCCGCGGCGTCGCCTGGATGGATGGCAAATGGGACGGACACGGCACGCTGCAGACCACGGGCAGCGGCGTGGACCTGTTGAAGAACCTTCGCATGGACGGTTCCTTCAAAGCCCGTTCGGTCACGCTCGCCAACGACACCGCCGCGCAGGCCGTCTCTGGCAGTTTTGCGTTCAGCGTGGCGCGCGGCCGGCCCTTCCTGCGAGTCTCCGACCTGGCGATGACGGTCGGCGATGCGTCCTACAAAGGGAAAGGCGCGATGGGATCGGACGGCCGCCTGTATCTGGATTTCTCAGACGGCCTGAAGCAGATGCGCGTAGGCGCCACGCTCTCGCCGTTCCAGGTGGAACTGCTGCCGGTCGGCGGGCCCGGCGGGCGCTAGGGGCGCGGTACGTCCGCCTGCTGACGCGCGCGGTTCCGTCGTGCATCGGAATTGGCCGCAAACCCGGGACTGGCTTGGACTGGACCCAATTTCGCCGCCTTTAGCGAAATTCGTGCCTGTCCCACCGCTGGTCCTCTGTCGGCTGTACTGCTCGAAATCTGCGACGCACTATGCCAGCCTACGGCGCTGGGACCTCTATCGCATCGAAGTGGGCCTCGACCTCGGGAACGGACATCAATCCATCCTCGAAGAGAGCGATCGCTTTCGGTTGATACAGGATGATCCAGTCACCCGAACGGTCAGCCGTAAGATCTCGACTGAACTTCACCGCCCCGAAGACATCGCGGGGACTGTGCGCTGCGATTGCCGTTCGGCGCCGGCTGGCCTTGCCGCTGCCGATCGTACAATCAAACGCTACGACCCTGATCCCCTGGCAATCTCCCTCGATGACATTCCAGATCCAGCTTGCCCGTTCGAACGGAGTTCCGCGTAAGCTGAGCGCGCGCGGAATCCACTCCCCCAGATACTCAAACCCGCGCCGACTAGCCATAAGTCGGAGGGCTGCCTTTCGCTTGCGTAGTCGCAGGACGTCCCAGAGGATCATGCAAACGAACCCGGCGCCGACAACATACGGAAACAGTTTGGATGTCCAGATCGCTATCGCAATTGCGAGAACGAGTACACCACCAACAGCGCGCCGCCAGTCCAAGCCCAATTCTGTCTTCGGTTGCTCGAACATTTCGCTTCCCATCAATATACGCTAAGGCCCCCGCCTCTGAACCGTTTTCCTCATTCGAATCGCAACTTGTATAATCAGCACATGCAACGAATAACCTGGGGCACAATCGCGCTCGGCTCGGTCTTGCTTATCTCTGCCTGCTCCATAGCAGGACAGGAAGGGCAATCTCCGCAACCTGAAAAGTCGAAGCCGCCTGTCAAGACGGAGCAGCGCGGCCGCATCCTTGGAATCGGCGGTGTCTTCTTCAAATCCGCGAATCGCGATCAGATGCGCGAATGGTATTCGAAGCATCTTGGACTCGCCGACAAAGGCGAAGGCGTGATGCTTCCCTGGCGCGAACACGAGGACCCGCAAAAGGAACATGTTACCGTTTGGGGTGTTTTTCCGGCCTCCACTGGCTATTTCGGTCCCGGCCCCGCACCGTTCATGATCAACTACATCGTGGACGATCTGGATGCTTTGCTCGACCGCTTAAAAGAAGAAGGCGTGAAGATCGACCCCAAACGAATGAATGAATCCTACGGTCGCTTTGCCTGGATCTATGACCTGGATGGGAATAAGATTGAGCTTTGGCAGCCGACCCGGGCAAAGCCCTAAGAGGGTGCTGGGGTAAGGCCGCCAACCTCCAGGACATTACTCACCGCGGATGAACGCCGACAAACGCAGATCGGAAACAACTGAGTTATCGGCGTTCATCTGCGTTCATCGGCGGCCCATATTGTGTTCGTGGACTTTTTCAGCAGCGTGCTAATGGCCTTCCGCCGCACTTGTCCTGAACCTCGACTGCGCCAACCTGGATTGGTCCTGACTGCGATTCGCTCGCCTGCTTCCGGCCGTGCCGATTCGGCGCCTCAAGACCGTCTCATGTGGCACACTAGCGTATCCTGGAAGACACGGAGGGAGATCGGAATGCTAAGAATGATCCCATCGGCGCTCCTGTTGAGCCTGCTGGCACAGGCGCAGACCACGAACACACGCTATCCCAGCATGGCCCCGCTGGACCAATACCTGATTGCCGACCCAAATGCCGAAATAGCCCTGGCGAAGAGTGCTGCCCCAAAATCTATTTCGGATAATGCCGAGGTGATGGTCCTGGAGCGGCAAGGGTACAAAACGGCAGTCAAGGGCACCAACGGTTTCGTGTGTATGGTGGAACGCTCCTGGACGGCAGGGTTCGGCGATCCCGCGTTCTGGAATCCCAAAATCCGGGGGCCGATCTGCTTCAATCCTCCGGCCGTGCGAACCTACCTCCCCATCACCATCGCCAGAACCCGGCTAGCCCTGGCGGGGAAATCGGAAACACAGATGCTCGACGCCATCAACTCCGCTCTCGACAAGAAGGAACTGCCACCGCTCGAAGCCGGCGCGATGTGCTACATGCTGTCGAAGCAAGGCTACCTGGATGATGAGGCCGGGCACTGGCATCCCCATTTGATGTTCTGGGCCGAACGAACGGAGCCCAAAGCCTGGGGCGCGGGGATGCCGGGCTCTCCCATGCTCGGCGGCGTGGAGATTCCGGGCCGCTTAACTGTATTCATGATCCCTGTCGGTAAGTGGTCGGACGGCACGCCGGATTCTCACGATGCAAAGTGACAATTCCATGACTGCGGTTCGCCTCGCGCTAGTCAATCCGATATCCGTAGACTGCCGGCTGCTAACGGCGGCCCGTATCTGTCCGGCGGCGCGGCGTTCTCGGTGAAACTGCTGCCGGCCGGCTGGCCACGCGGGGCTAGGGGCGATTCGCCATTTTAATGTCTGTAAATCACATTGATTTCTTGCAATGTGTTCGCGCCGGTGATAGCATCGTATCATTCGGACCTGAGTGCCCGCTCAAGAGGAGGCGACTGTGCGATCTCGACTGACAATGCTGGTGGTGGGTGTGGCGATGCTCGCCTGTGTCGGCTTCGGAGCGACGCTCAGCCAGCAACTCGGCGTCCAGGACTTTGCCAACGGCGCGATTGTCGGTAGCTCGACCTTCACGGGGGTGTCGGACGTTGCACCGTTCAACACGGTCATCGGCGCCGACCCCGGCGGTCCGAACTTCGCCGCCACTTGGACCTTCAGCGGCTATGGCCCGGTGGTTGGCTCCGTGACCTCGGCCACCCTGCTGATTGCTTCCTGGGATTTCGACACCGAGAGCACCTCGGTCAGCCACGTGCTGTCGTTCGACATGAACGGGATCCTTCTGACGGGCGTCCTGGATGCGGCTTTCAAGGCCGACCCGAACACCGCGAACAGTCAGATCCTCTGGTACACCGTCGCTCTGCCGTCCACCACCTTCGCGCAACTCGCCACCGGGTCGGCAACGTTCGACCTCACCCTCCAGAACGGAGCCGGGGTGCTCGGTCCGACGACCTTCAACGGCGGCGGGATGGACTTCTCGACGCTCACCGTGAACGCGGCAGCCCCCACGCCGGAGCCTTTCACCGCCGTCATCACGATGGGTGGGCTGGCAGCACTGGCCCTGCTGCGGCGCAAGCGGGCCGCCGCCTAGGCCGCGCGGTACTCCATAAGCAGATACACGGGGCCTCGCTCCCCGGCAAATTGGAATCCAAGCCTCTGGTAGAGATGCTGCGCGGGATTGTTGCGCTCCACGTGGATCGACACAACCAGCCCCTTGCCCCGCGCCTCCTCCAGAACCTCCGCCAGCAGCCCGCCTCCGACGCCGCGGCCCCGATAGTCAGGCAGTAGCGCGATGTCGATGATCCGGATCTCGCTCGAGCCGCGAAATACGTAGAGCCTGCCGGCGGGGCGGCCTTCCACCATCACGATGTCGAAGGTGGCGCCACCGTAGTTCTCCAGATAGTGCTTGCGCTGGAAGCGGAACTGCATCCGGACGAATTCGTCCTTCTGCTCCTCGGTCCAGGGCACCAGCGCCATTTCCTCCGCGCGCGTGCTTCCGTAAACCGCGAGCAGGAACGGGACGTCGTCTTCGGTCTCTGGCCGCAGCGTCACCCCGGCGGGCATGGTCAGTTCCGCGATGGGAAGATGCCCGCGAGCGCGATGCAGAAGTTCACCGTGAGGTAGGGCATCATGTTCGGGTGAGCCTGGCTTCCCCCCGCGTTGCCGATGGCCGCGGCGTTGAGCGTCGCGTTCGCCGTTTGGCCGTAGGTCAGGTTCTGATTCGAGTCCTTGGCCCAGAAGCCTCCGGCCGGACTGGCTTGCGTGCCGACGGTGTTGTTGGCATTCGGCACGTGGGTGTGAGAGGGAATCTCCGGGGTCGTGAGCGTGTGGTTGGCTTCCCCACCCACAGCGCCCTGCGGATACGTATTGTTGAAACTCATCGCAACGCGCCCTTGCAGGTTGGGCAACGCGAACGTGCTGGTGCCGTTGCCTCCGTAGGTGGTTCCAAGCAGGGCAAAAAGCGCCTGATTCTGGTTGATCGGCAGGATCTGGCCATTTGCCATGGCCCATCCCGTGGGAGCGAACGCGAAGGAAAAAATCCGGATTTCACCGAGGTATGGTTCCGCCATGCGATCTCTCCTTAGCTAGCCGCGCGGCGGGAAGATTCCCTGGAGCGCGATGCAGTAATTCATCGACAGATAGGGCTGCAGATTGTTGTGCGCCTGCCCGGCCCCGACCGGGGCCAGCGAGGCCGCGTTCATTTGCCCCGACGAAGCCGTTGCGTATTCGTTGCCGCCCGCGGCATCCGTGGCCCAGACGTCGTTGCCGGGCCCGTAGTCGTCGCCGTTCGCCGTGTTGCAGGCAGCGGTATGCGTGTGCGGGGGGACGGCCGTCAGCGTCACGGTTGTGCTACCGCCTGTCTCGCCGACAGTTCGCGGGGTCAGGCCCGGTCCGTTTCCTTGATCGATAGGCACCATGCCCTGCAGGTTCGGAAGAGCGAAATTCGAACTCCCGTTGCCGCCGTAGAAGGTCCCCACCAGGGAGAACACCGCCGTGTTCTGACTGATCGCCATGATCTGCCCCTGGCACAAGGCCCATCCGACAGGGGCGAAGGTGAATCCGAAGATCCTGATTTCGGCTACAAACTGGTCTGCCATGGTTGCTCTCCTTAGGCCTGCGACGGAAAGACTCCGAACAGGGAGATGATGTAGGAAACCGCCAGATACGGCTGCATGTTCGGGTGCGGAATGTCCGATCCCGCCGCACCGATGGCGGTCCCGTTCATCGCCCCGCCGGGCGCCGACTGAACGGTGTGGTAGGCGGCCACATTGCCGCCTGAATCCGTGGACCAGTAGCTGCCGATGGGACCTTGCGCATTACCGACCGTCGCCCCCCGCGCCACGTGAGTGTGTTGGGGCATCTGCGCCTGTGTTACGGTTACGTTTTCGCTTCCGGCGAACTGTCCAATCACGAAGCCCGCGCCCTGGTGAATCGGCGCGCGGCCACGGAGATCGGGCAACGCGAATGTGGTGGTGCCGTTCCCTCCATAGGTGGTGCCGATCAGGACGAACAATACCTCGAACTCGGCAATCGAAAGCAGCGATCCATCGCAGAACATCCAATTCTGCGGCGCGAAGTTACCGGCGAACATTCGAATTTCGCCAACATACGGCTCCGACATGAAACCTCCTCATCCGAAAGCGGCTTCGTAATACATGGTTCCATCGCGCCGGTCCAGTTCCGGCACATAGACCCGGGACACTAACAACTCGCACTCCTCGAAACCGGGCTCGACCAGCTGGTGCAGAAGGCGGTCGTCCAGCGCCGGCTCCTGGCGGAGAGTGAACAGCAGGGAAAACGGCCTGCGCCCGCCGCCATAACTCCCGGAATTCGAAACCCGTACCCGGATCAGTTCCAGTTCCACGCGCGCCCGCCCGGCACCCGGCTGCGCTGCCGGCCGCAATAGAGCGAGCTTGCGGCCCACCAGGGGCTGGAACATTTCCGCTGCGAAATCCTTTAACGCGACTGTCACGCCCGGGCTCCGTTCAATAAACGAACCGCGTGCTCGAGGCGCTCGCACTACCCAGCCCCGCCCATGCCGCCAGCTCGCCATCCACGTCGCTGCTTCCCAGGCTGTAGAGTTGCCCGCCCAGCACCCTGCCCCCGGCCACCATGAGCAGCCGCTGGCCCGTAGCCGAGCACAGGTCCGGATCGGTTACCGTCGTGACTCCCGCCGCGATGCCCAGCGTGTTGGTGGCTGCCGTAAAGGCCGAGAGCGCCGCGTCGAACTGGCTCAGGCGCGCGGCGGCTTGATCGGCGCTCCCACCCACCGCCGGAGAGGCCCCCAGCGACACTACGAAGTGCCGCGAGCCGCCGTAGGACGAAAGCAGTCCCGCCACCTGGCGCAGTTGCTGCCCGATGGAGGAGGCCGGAAAAACGAAGTTACCGCGGCTGGCCTGCGAAAGTAGCAGCGGATTGTCCAGGTGTGACCCGGCCACGGAGGAGCCGCCGACCAGCATCATAAGGCCGGAACTGAAGCCGTACGCGTGTTGTGGATTCGTAACACTCGTGCCGGTGGCCGCCAGCAACCAGGCCGGAGCGCCGAACCCGTCAGGTGCGTAATCGCGCTGGACCCCGCCGGCGGCGGTTTCGTCCACCAGCGCGACGAGGTTGCTCTCAAATAGCCTTTGCACGTCCACCAGGGCCGGATGCAGGGTGAGTTGCTGGCCCGATCCCGCTATTGTGACCGGGAGCGAATGGCCGGACGCATCGGGCCCGATCGCCGCAAAGCCCGAGTCACTGGCCAGACGGATAAACACCAGGGAACGTTGGCCGGTACTCGCGCCTTTCAAAAGACTGCCAGAGTGCAGCGCGGCCCCAGCCAGACTCGCCAGTAACGCGCGCCTCGATGCGACTAGCTTCCCCATATACGTGGGCTCCCAGTGGCGGATTTTCGATTAACAGATCCCCTCAACCCAGCGAAGCCAGTTTAAACGATTTGCGCGATAAGTACAATCTGAATTTGAATAAATGACCCGAAGAGGCTGCCACCCGGCGCCGTCTCCTACACCGCGCAAATCTCCACCGCCGCCCGCAGCGACTCGAGCGGATCCCGCGTCGGCAGGAACTCGTGCGAGACGAAACCTTTGAAGTCCAGATCGGCGATGGCCTGCGCAACCGCGCGGTAGTTCAGCTCCTGCGTCGCGTCGATCTCGTGCCGGCCGGGGACGCCGCCGGTGTGAAAATGGCCGATCCAGTTTACGTTCTCGCGGATCGTGCGGATCACGTCGCCTTCCATGATCTGCATGTGATAAATGTCGTACAGCAGCTTGACCCGCGGCGAGTTCACGCGCCGGCACACCTCCGCGCCCCAGGCCGTGTGATCGCACTGGTAATCGTGGTGGTCGATCTTGCTATTGAGCAGCTCCAGGCACACCGTCACACCCTTCTCCTCCGCGAACCCCTTGATGCGGTTGAGGCCCGCGACGGTGTTCTCAATGCCCTCCGCATCCGCCAGCCCGCGCCGGCTGCCTGAGAACGTGATGATATTGGGCGCGCCCGCCGCCGAGGCCTTGGTGATGCCCTCGCGCAGTTGCCGCTCGATGCCCTCGTGATTCTCTTTGCGATTCAGGCCGTCGGGAATCGTGCCGCCGCCGGGCATCATCATGGAGGGAACCAGGCCGTGCTTCTTCACCGCGGGCCAGTCCTCCGGCCCTACCAGATCGATCCCCTCGATGCCGATACCCGCCGCCCGCTCCGCCAGTTCCTCCACGCTCCATTTGGGGTAGCACCACCGCGCGACCCCTTGCCGCAATCTTCCTTTGCGCACCGCCGGCTGCGCTTGGCTCGCCAGCGCGCCCGCGCCGGCCACCGACAAGAACGTTCTTCGCCGCATATGTCGATTGTGGCGCATTGCCGCCCGCACGGCTCAGCACCGCGGCCGCCAGGGAGCGGACACCATAAAGCACACGGTACGATCGGAGTATGGGCTTCGCGCTCTGGATCGACGGCGACCTGGCCTGGGCCGAAGGGCTGCACGAATACCGCCCCATGGGCGTCGCCGTGATCGCGGCCACGGACCGCTTTCGCCCGCGCGATTTCGACCGCCGCCGTCCCGGGCCGCCGCGGACCCGCCACACCTACGCCGGCCTGTTCGCCTCCGTGGGCGATCTGAATGCGTGGCTGCGATGCCGGTTCACCAGCAGATTCCCGACCGCCGAGCCTGCCGGACCGACGCTCTCAATCGGGCGCACACGTCGGCTCCGTGTTCTGGCGAATCCGTCTCCGCCGCCGGCGCACAAGCGAAGAAGATGCAACTCAATCTGATCAACGGCGCACTACTGCTTCTGATCGCCGCCGTCGTGGCCATGCTCACCCGGCGGCTACGGCTCCCCTACAGCGTCGGCCTGGTTGCGGCGGGAATCCTGCTGGCAATGTCGCCGTGGGCGCCGAACATCAGTCTGACCAAGGATCTCATTTTCACCGCGCTTCTTCCGCCGCTCCTTTTTGAGGCGGCGTTCTACATCCCCTGGAAACAGTTGCGCCGCGATCTTTCAGTCATCGTAGTCCTGGCCACCCTGGGCGTGGTCCTGTCCGCGTGCGTCACCGCGGTGGGCATGCATTATCTGGTCGGCTGGGAGTGGCTCGGCGCCCTGGCGTTCGGCGTTCTCATCGCCGCAACCGATCCGGTTTCGGTCATCGCGACCTTCAAGGAAGCGAAGGCCCGCGGCCGCTTGCTGGTGCTGGTCGAAGCCGAGAGCCTCTTCAACGATGGCACGGCCGCCGTCGCTTTCGGCGTCGTGATTGCCATGGCTGCCGGCCAGCAGCTCACCTCGCTCGAAATCGGCGTCATGCTTCTGAAAACGATCGGCGGCGGAATCCTGTGCGGCGGCGCCGTCGCTCTGGCAGCGCTTCTATTGGCGGGACGAACCGACGATCACCTCGTCGAAATCACCTTCACAACGGTCGCCGCCTACGGCTCGTTCCTGTTGGCGGACCACTTCGGGTTGTCCGGCGTGCTGGCCACCATCACCGCCGGGCTTGTCATGGGCAACTTCAAGTCGTTCGGCACCATCTCCGATCACGGAATAGTGGCGGTACACGCGTTCTGGGAATACGCCGCCTTCGTCGCGAACTCCATGGTCTTTCTCCTGATCGGAATGCACGAAGCCCACCAGAATTTCGTGGCGATCTGGCTTCCGGCGCTCGGCGCGATTGCGCTCGTGCTGCTCGGCCGCGCGGTCGCGATCTATCCCTGCTGCCTTCTGTTTTCGAGGTCGCCGCTCCGCGTAACGATGAAACACCAGCACATCCTGCTCTGGGGCAGCCTGCGCGGCGCCGTGGCGCTGGCGCTGGCCCTGGGGCTCCCGCCCGAAGTTCCACAGCGCGAAAAGATCATTGCCGTGAGCTTCGCCGTGGTCGCGTTTTCGGTCTTCGCTCAGGGCCTGACCATGGGATTGCGTCTGCGCCGGATGGGCGAGATCCCAGGCTAGCCGGCCTGCCAGCACCGAACCGCGCGCGTAAGCAAGCGGACGTGATCACGCCTTCTCCAGGACGCCCCTGAGTTCGGCCAGTGCGGCCTCGAGCTCTCCGGCCTCGATCAGCTCGAGCGCACGCGAATCGACAAGGCGGTACCAGATCTCGCGCCGCCGCTCGAAGCCCGGGAATCGTTCGGTCACCTCCGGACGCAACTGTCCCAGCATTGCCAGGAACCGTCCATACCCGGGTCCGATCTCGCGCCCGATCCGATCGCGAACCCGCGATGCCAGGGCCGGGCTCCTTCCGCCAGAGGAGACCGCGATCACCAGGTCGCCCTGGCGATGTATGGCGGGGAAGATGAAGCTGCAATGTGGCGCATCGCCGACGGCGTTCATGGGGATGCCGCGCGCCTCCGCCTCGGCCCAGATCCCGGCGTTCCCGGCGCGGTCCGACGGGCACGCGATCGCCAGGAACGCTGCCTCGAGATCGCCCGTCCGGTACTCGCGCGCATGCCACTCGATGCGCCCGTCCCGCGCCAGTTGCTCCGTCTCCGGATCCGCCTCGGGCGAAATCAGCGTGACCTCGGCGCCGGCATCGAGCAGCGCGCGCACTCGCCCCGCCGTCCCCCAGCCGCCACCCACCACCACGCAGCGCCTGCCCTCGAGTCTCAGCAGGACCGGGTAGTAAGCGCTCATGCAACGGCCTGCTGCTCCTTCAGTGCATCGAACCCCACGCGATGGCAGAAGTCTCCGAAGGACTCCCCTGGGCAGCGCTCCGCGGCATAGAGCTTCAGCGCAGGCCCCAGCCGCCGCCCGATCTCGCGACGCGGGACGTTCTCCGCAAACATCGAGCCCAGCCGCGTCCCCAGGTGCGAGGCGCCCAGGTACAGCGCGTACAGATCCACGCTCCGCCCCACGATCCCGATCTCCGCCGTGTAGGGCCGCGCGCAGCCGTTCGGGCAGCCCGTGACGCGGACCGAAATCGCCTGCTCGCCAATGCCCGCCTCCCGCATCTGGCCGTGCAGATCGTCCAGCATCTCCGGCAGCACGCGCTCCGCTTCCGTGATGGCAAGGCCGCAAGTGGGGAACGCGACGCACGCGAGGGCCTCGCGAACCACCGGGGGCAACTGCTCGGAGAACCGAATCCCGTGAGCGCTCGCCAGGCGCGTCACCTCGGCGCGATCGCCCTCCGCGATGCCGGTCAGCAGCACGTTCTGTTGCGGCGTCAGCCGGACCGACAGCCGGAAGCGTTCCACCAGTTCCCGCAAGCCGGTCCGCAGGCCGTCGCGAACGCGGCCGCTCGGGATCGGCAGACCCAGAAAGAGCGACCCGTCCGCCTGCCGCTGCCAGCCGAAATGGTCCGACGCGCTGGCCCACTCGAGCGGCGCTGGCACGGCGGCCGGCCCGCCCATCCGCGCCTCGAACTCCGCCTTGAAGCGCTCGAGGCCCCATTCTTCCAACACGTATTTCAGGCGCGCGAGCTTGCGATTGGTGCGGTTCCCGTAGTCGCGATGGATCGCGATGATGGTCTCGACAGCGGCGTTGAGGCGCTCCGGCTCGACGGTTGCGAGCGCCTCCGCGATGCACGGATGAGTGGCCTTCACACCGGCGCTCATGCCGAATCCGCCGCCCACCAGGATCGTGAAACCATCGCGGCCGGGAACGATGCCGACGTCGTTCGAATAGACATCGATGCAGTTGTCCCCCGGCGCCGCGATGCCGATCTTGAACTTCCGTGGCAGGTACGTGTCGCCATAGAGAGGCTCGTCTTCGGGCGGCCGGGACTCGGCGGCCACGGCCTTCTCGCCGTCCAGCCAGATCTCGTAGTAGGCGCGCGTGCGCGGCTTGAACTCGCGAGCCAGCGAAGCGGCAAGCTCCTGGATGCGGTTCCTCCCGGCGTCGCCATAGGGCGCGGGGCAGCACGTGACATTACGCACCAAGTCGCCGCAGGCCGCCAGCGTCGTGAGCAGGTTCGCGTTCAACGTGCGCATCAGCGCCCGCAGGTTGGTCTTGCGCACGCGATGGAACTGTATGTCCTGCCGCGTCGTGATGCGCAACCCGCCGTCGCCCGCCTCGTCCGCCAGTCGGTCCAGCTGAAGATACTGATCCGCGGTCAGCGCTCCGCCGGGAATCCCGACGCGCACCATCGAGCGGAACTGCGCCGGCTGCCCCGCCCTGCGTTCGTCGCGGTCGGTCTGCTGGTAGGTCCCGTGGAATTTCAGAATCTGCACGGACTCTTTGGTGAAGTCCGAACGCTCCAGCGTCAGTTCCTCGAGGATGCTGCCGCGCAGGTGCCGGCTGTTCTGCTTCACGGACTCGGCCGGCGAGGTCACAGCGCAACCTCCGCGAGAGCGCGGACGGCCAACTCGCTACGAAGAGCCGCGACCGCGCCGATTACGAACACGGCCGGGGCTTCCACCTCCACCGTGCCCGCTGCGACCGCGCCCAGCGTCGTATCGACCACGCGCTCCTCGGGAGTGCTCGAGCGCTCCACGAACACCGCGGGCTCATCCGCCCTGCGCCCGGCGCCGATCAGCGCGCGAGCAATGTTGGCGCGCTCCTTGACGCCCATCAGGATCACCAGCGTATCGACGCGCGCGTAGTCTGCCCAATCCACGCCGCCCGCTCCGGCACAGTGCCCGGCCACCACCGCGAAGCCGCGCGACAGCCCCCTGTAAGTGAGAGGAACGCCGGCCAGCTCGGGCGCCGCCAGCGCGGAGGAAACGCCCGGGACGATCTCCACCTCGATGCCCTCGCGCGCGAGCGCCAGCCATTCTTCGCCCGCCCTGCCGAACACGCACGGATCGCCGCCCTTGAGGCGCGCCACGGTCTTGCCTTCGCGCGCATGCCGCAACATCAACTCGAAAATGAGCCGTTGCGTGCTCTCCTGCTCGCCCTCGTGCTTGCCCACGTAAATCAAAACGGCGGCGGGGTTCGCCAGCGCGAGGACCTCGGGACTCACCAGGCGGTCGTAGAGCACCACGTCCGCCGCACGCAGGATCCGCAGCGCCTTCACCGTCAGCAAATCGGGATCCCCGGGTCCGGCCCCCATCAAATACACTCTGCTCATACGGGCTTCTTTCCGGCATCGAACGTGTGGATGCCGCATTCCAGCTTAACGCCGCCCCAGCGCCCGGATCGAAGGTTGGCGCCATCGGCGGGCAACGAAGTGCACGGCTCACATCCGATGCTCGTATAACCCCGGTCGTAGAGGGGCAGATATTCGATCTCGTTTACGCGCAGGTAACTCCAGACGTCCTTCCAGCTCCACATCGCCAGCGGGCTCACCTTGACCAGTTCCTTCCCGCTCGGCAGCCTGTGCGTCTCCACCTGTTCGAGAGCCGCGCGCGTAGGCGATTGCTCGCGCCGAAGGCCCGTGAACCAAATCTCGTAGTCCGCCAGCGCCCGCAGCAGCGGCTCCACTTTGCGGATCCGGCAGCACTGGTCCGGATGGACGCGAAACAGCTCGCCGTGCTCGGCCTCGTGCTCCGTGA
>DATNLV010000149.1:0-11499 GCA_035602665.1 Bryobacteraceae bacterium
GGTTTCGCCTGGCTGCGCGACGATGGTTCCACCGCCTCAGGCAACTGGCTGTTCTGCGGGTCGTGGACCGAAGCGGGCGCGCAGATGCAGCGGCGGGGCACCGAAGATCCGTCCGGCCTGGGCGTTTATCCGAACTGGGGATGGTCGTGGCCCGCCAACCGGCGCGTGCTGTACAACCGCGCTTCCTGCGATCTCGAAGGCAAGCCGTTTGACCCGGAGCGGCGGCAGGTGTGGTGGAACGAGGATCAGAAAAAGTGGGTGGGTGTGGACGTGCCGGATTTCAAAATCGATTCGCCGCCCAAGGACCACATGGGTCCGTTCATCATGAATGCGGAAGGCGTGGGCCGCATCTTCGCCCCCTTGGCGGCGTTTGCCGACGGGCCGTTCCCGGAACATTACGAGCCTACCGAAAGCCCGGTGAGCAATCCGCTTCATCCGGGCCAACAGAATAATCCGCTGGCAAAGCGCTTCAAATCGGATCTGGACAAGATCGGCTCGGTTTCGGAAGGATACAACATCATCTGCACGACGTATCGCCTCACCGAACACTACCATTACTGGACCAAGAACAACCCCATGAACGTGCAGCTGGTGCCGGAACCTTTCGTCGAGATCCCGGCGGAACTGGCCGACGATCTAGGCTTGCGCGGCGGCGAGACGGTGAAGGTGACCAGCGCTCGCGGCCAATATATCGCCAAGGCCATGGTGACCCGGCGCATCAAGGCGATGACCGTGGACGGCAAGCGAACCTACCAGATCGGCATCCCGATCCACTGGGGCTATCGCGGCATCGCCGAGGACCAGGGCAAGACCGCTCGCAACGGTGCCAACTCGCTTTCGCCGGCGGTCACCGATCCCAACGCGAATACGCCCGAGTTCAAGGGCTTTCTGGTGAAGCTGGAGAAGGTCTGAGCCATGGCGAATCTGCGCATCCAGAAGATTTCCGGACACGCGGGGACGGTTCCGGGCCAGGGCACGCAGCGCCAGGAGCAGGTGGCCAAGCTGATCGACACCACCATATGCATCGGCTGCAAAGCCTGCGAAGTGGCGTGCATGGAATGGAACGACCTGCCCTTCAGCGAAACCACTTTCAACAACACTTACCAGACCATGCCGGACACGGCCTGGAATTACTGGACTCTGATCCGCTTCAACGAACACGTGAGCGAGGACGGCCCGTTTCAGTGGCTGATGCGCAAGGACGGGTGCATGCATTGCGCCGATCCGGGTTGCCTGGCCGCCTGCCCCGCCGACGGCGCGATCGTCCAATACCAGAACGGCATCGTCGATTTTCAGCAGGACAATTGCATCGGCTGCCAATACTGCGTGACCGGCTGCCCATTCAACGTGCCGAAGTTCAACCCGCACACCAAGCGGGTATTCAAATGCACGCTGTGCTCGGACCGCGTGGGCCAGGGGCTCGAGCCGGCGTGTATCAAGGCCTGCCCCACCGGATGCCTGCACTTCGGCACGAAGGACGATATGAAGGCGCTGGGCGAGTCGCGGGCCCAACAGTTGCGCGACCATTCCAGCTTCGCGAACGCGGGCGTCTACGATCCGCCGGGCGTGGGCGGAACCGGCGTGATGTATGTGCTGCACGATATCACCAACACGGAAGCCTACGGCGGCTTGCCGCCGAATCCGCGCGTACCGTGGAGTGTGCGCCTGTGGAAAGGACCGCTGAAGTGGCTGGGGAACCTGGCGATGGTGGGAGGACTGATCGGCGTGACCTTGCACTACCTGCGATACGGCCCCAAGCAGGTGAAGGACGAATCCCCGGGAGGCACGGCATGACCGTGGATTCCGCTACCGGCCGCATACGCCGCTACAGCATGGGGGAGCGCGTGGTCCACTGGATGGCCGCCATCACGTACATCTACGTGCTCGCGACCGGGCTGGCGTTCTACTCGCCGCACCTTTACTGGATCGCCGCGATACTGGGCGGCGCAACCACGTCGCGCTTCTGGCATCCGGTGGTCGCGCTGGTGTTTCTTGCGACTCTCGGGTGGATGCTGAAGTCGTGGATCGGCGACATGCGCATTACCGCGACGGACCGCGCATGGGGCCGCGCCATGAAACACTACATCGAGAACGAAGACGAAAGGCTGCCGCCGGAGGACCGCTTCAATCTCGGGCAGAAGTATTTCTTCTGGGTCATGGTCTGGGGCGGGTTGGGGCTGCTGATTTCGGGCGCGATCCTGTGGTTCCCGGAGCTCATTCCGTGGAGCCTGCGGTTCCTGCGTTACGGCGCCATACTGGTGCACGTCGCCTGCGCGCTGATCACCATCGGGGCGTTCATCATCCACGTCTATATGGGTACGGCGATGGTGCGCGGCGGGTTTACCTCGATCATCCGCGGTGAAGTTTCGCCCGCCTGGGCCAAGATGCATCATCGCCTGTGGTACGATCGCGTCGCCGGCAAATGACACGCTGGGACCGCCGTATCGAACGCGCCTCCGAGCTGGCACAAAAGTGGCCGAGCGCCTGCGAGATGCTGCTGTTCTATCGCGAGCTGGTCGTCTTCCAAAGGGACTTGCGCGGCGGGCCGGCGCGGGCGCAGCTGCCGGCGCTGCTCGACCTGGTGCGGCAAAAAGGGACCACGGTTCTGCGTGAGGCGGCGTTCCATCTCACGGCGCATTCCGACGAATGGGACGCCATCTTCACGCGCCGCCACGACCTGGTGAACGCGTTCTTCGTTCGCGTCATCGAGCAGCCTTATTTCGAGCGGCAGGCCGCGCAGAGCAAAGTAAACACCACCACCGTGCAGAGCACTTGCCCGTTCTGCTCCGAGAAGCCGATCGTCGCGGTTCTGCGTCCCGAGGGCGACGGTGGACGGCGCACGCTGCTGTGTGGGCTCTGCTTCACGGAATGGGAATTCCGCCGCCTCTTGTGCCCCGCATGCGGCGAAGAGGACCGGGAGAAGCTGCCGGTTTATACGGCCGCGGACTTTCCGCACATCCGCGTGGAAGCGTGCGAGACCTGCCGCCATTACATCAAGGCGGTGGATCTGACGCGAGACGGGACGGCGGTCCCGGAAGTTGACGAGATCGGCGCGCTAACGCTCGACCTCTGGGCCATGGAGCACGACTACACCAAGCTCGCGCCGAATCTGTTCGGATAGCCTATTCGATCCGCGACGCGCCCGAGTACACATTGAAGCGGTCGTCCCGCACGAAGCCGAGCAGGGTCATGCCAAAGCGCAGCGCGGCGGCGACGGCCAGGCTGGAAGGAGCGCCGACCGCGGCCATGATCGGAATCCCGGCCGCGAGCGCCTTCTGAACCAGTTCGAAGCCGGCACGGCCGCTGACCAGCATGAGCGACTCGCGGCGCACCTGGTCCGGCTGAAGCAGCATCGCACCAATCAGCTTGTCTACGGCGTTGTGGCGGCCGACGTCCTCGCGCACAGCGAGCAGCGTGCCGGAGGTGGAGAAGAGAGCCGCGGCGTGCAGACCGCCGGTGCGGTCGAAGACCTGCTGGGACTGGCGCAGGAGCGCCGGCAGCGTGTGAATCAGGCTCGCGGCAAACCGAGGGTGGTCTGGCGGTAAAGGCCCGCGGATCAGGGTCTCCAGCGCCTGAATAGAAGTCTTGCCGCAGATCCCGCAACTCGAGTTCACGTAGCCGCTGCGCTCGAGGCGGACTTGCTCGATGTCGGTGCCGGGCTCGAGCTCAACCAAGATTGTGTTGGCCTCGGAGGCAGTCGAAAGGATTTGATCGGCCGCGTCAATGACGCCCTCTGTATAGAGATAGCCGCGCGCGAGGTCCGAATCGTGGCCGGGGGTGCGCATGGTGAGAGCGAGCGTCTGGCCATTGACCACGATGGCGAGCGGCTCTTCGACGGCGAGGAGATCCGGACGGGTCTCGGACGTCTGACCGACCACACTTCGAACCGGGACGACGATCGTATTCCCCTTCACGCCTGTAAACCAGGATACAGTGGAGCGACGAGGCAAACCTCAGACACGTCAATTTTCAGTACCCGTTGGTGTTGGATTGACGCTCTCCCTCCCTTGGGCATCTTGGGCAATGGTGTTGCGCCACTCTAACTCTATACTATTGATAACTAAGGAGGGGGAACCGCATCGAGAGAGAAAGCTAGTCAGCCAGCACACTAGTAAACCATTGCGACACATGTACTTAGAAATAAGCGCCGATTAGCTCAAAGAGCGTCATTTCTATTGATAACCCTGTTTATAATAAATAGGTTACCGGCGGAGAGAGAGGGATTCGAACCCTCGATGGCCTCCTGGAATGTGCAAGTTGCAGATCCCTCGTTGCCAGGATTGCCGTGAGTGCCAGGACTGCCGTCCCTCCCTGCACGCTATTGCACGCAGACCATCCCGGAGACGGCGAAAAGCTGGTACGGCTGAAACGATGCAAACGAGAGACAGTTGCTGGGTACAGGCCCGCAGCACGATAAGCCTGAGCCATGTCGGCGACCGGAAGGTTGTTAAACCCACCCATGGCCGGGCCGCTGAATCCGCCGCGGGGCGCCTGGATGAGGTCGTTGTGCTTGGGCGATTGGTCGTAGATGGTGGTGATCCAGCAGTATGTGTTGGCGCAGAACCGGTCCTGCGTGGCCGCGTTGGCGTATCCGCCCGCATCCGGGACCGGCGACGCGGAGGGCTGGACCACGCTGATGTCCAAGGCTTCGCCGTCCGACTGGCGCAGGACCTGGTAGAGCGGGCCGTTGTAGGAAGCGTACAGCGCGCGCGTGGTGCTGTGGGCGGCCGCGCAGGCGTCGCCGGCAGCGGCGTAGATGTCGCACGGGCCCTGCGGTCGCGGCGGAGTTGCATTGCGTCCTCCCCCAGGCTCTTGCGCCATTGTCAGAGTCGCGCCAATCAGTGCGAGCATAACTGTCAGATGGACTTTCGTTGTCATGCTGATCCTGTTGCCTCGCCGGTTTGCTCCCGGCCGGTATCGGAGTTCGCCTCAGGTGTATTGTAAGCGCTTACTTGGGCCCCCGCAAGAATGCTGCCTCACGACGCACGCCCGGCCAGAATCCGTTGACCGAGTTCTGCGCCGCTGCGAGTGGGTCGGGCGACTTGCCTTTCAGGGGGGCGGCCTTTGCGGCGCAACACGCCCCCTCGCATCGCCGTAGCGGGATGGGCTTGACGACGTCTCACTTCGCCGGCGTCGACGCAGCGGCCGGCTTGGTTGACAGCAGCTTGTATAGCGCCGGGTCGTACTCTTCCAGTCCCGCTATCCCGTAAAGATGGTTCGCCGAGATCCAAGGCAGCCAGAACCGATGTCCGCCGACCCCGCGCGAAGAACCAGGGCCCATCCGCCAGCCCTCCTGCTGCCACCCAATGCCTTTGACGTCGTACTGGCGTCCAGGAAGAGCGACCATCGACTTCGTGTCATGCAGCAGTACGCGAGCCACGTCGAGGTAATGCTCGTCCTTGGTCAGGTTGTACAGCTTCGCGTAGGAGGGGACGGCCCAATCCAGATATTCGTCAACGCCGCCGGACACAGCCGCCGTTATGCCCTGAACACCGATCGTCGGTACGCCTCTTTTGTAGTGGAGCTTGGCGTCGTCCGCGTCCGGCGGCATCGGTACGTTCCAAATCCAGATCCAGCTCTCCGCGAAGTCCGCCGCCGCTTTGGCGCGTTCCAGCCACTTGGCTTCTTTGGTGGAGTCGTAAAGGCTCAGGTAGGCTTCCATGCTCAGCATCCCGGCTTCTTTATCGGTGATGTTCGGATTGTCGATCGCGCCTCCGATAAACACTCCCCACGTCCCCCAATTCGACCAAACATATTCGGCCGCTCGGATCGCCGACTGCTTGTACTTCGGATCGCCGGTTTCCTCGCTCATCAGGATTAGCAGCGGCACGGGATTGTAGCTCGTCGTCCCCGATGCCTCCGCCACGTCGTTACTCCCGCGCTTCCACCGCCGCGGGTAAGATCCATCCTCCCTCTGCTGCTGGACCAGCCAGTCGGCATATTGCTTGACCCAATTGAACCACTTCGGATGCTGGCGGCCCTGCGAGCGTTCGCGCCGATAGGCGCGCATCAGTACACGCATGTCTTCGGTGGCATTTCGCAGCCAGGGAGCGAGCCAGTCATGCTCCGGCTCCCATGGTTTTCCGGTCTTGAGGTCGTAGCCGGTCCCTTCGAGCGGCACGCTGGGAAGGGCCTGGATCAACGAGGAGATAATCGCCAGCCCGGTCTGGCGCATCTTCTGGCCACGTTCGGTTTTGTCGCGGTCGCCTTCACGCAACAACTCATCCGCGCACTCGATGTTCTTGCCTACGAAACCCATGGCGACCATCGACCAGTTCCATTGCAGGGTGTCCACCATGGTGGACAAGACGAACGGAATGGCCGTGCGCCCGTCGATAGTAGCTGCCTGGGCGGCCAGGTGGTCCGTCAAAACGCGGCGCATCTGCTCGACGTCGATGTAGTAGACCGGTGGTTTCAGCGTGTTCCACGCCCACCGCCAGGCATCTCGCGTCATATCCCGGAACGATTCGTTCTGCCCGAAGCGAAACCTCACCTCGTAGCTGTGGGCCACTCCCGGAATGATCGGGTGATAGCGCCGCAATGTTCTCGCTGCGGGTGGCGCGCTGGGGCCACCGCCGTAACCGCTCGTCGTGCCGGGAAACCAGAAGCCGAACTCGATAGGGTCGCCGTCGGCTTGCCGGGCCCCGAGCGCTCCGAATTGAAATCGCGTATCGGTCATCACCGGTTTTGCGGGCGTTTCCTCGACGGTCGTATCGCCGCGCGGCGAAGGGTCCAGCACAGCGACAGAGGCGCCGTTGTTGAACGAAAGTGCGAAAAGGGGCGCCGGAAGGACATCCTCGCGCATCTCGAGCCGCCGCGCGGCGTAGTTCAGCTTTCCTCCGGGGGAACGGTCCCCGTCATAGGTTGGATCCCCGTACAGCGCGGCCGGGGCCATGTAGTTCACATCGCTCCAGCCTATAGAAGGATCCACCGTGAGCACGAGGGACGAGTAGAAGCCTCCCTCTGCCTTCCCCGTAACTTCCACTTTCCGGCGCACGGAGACGACCGCTCCGCTCAAAGTCCAGCGGTCGCTCACATGGAAGACGACGTTCTCGCCATAGGCGAGTTCCGCTCTGGCGTCCATTCCGGTCCCCGCCTTCTGTACCGTCTTGTATCCGGCGCCGAGTTGGCGTACATCACCGTCCGCCCGATAGATTTCCAACTTCGCGGGTTTGGGCTGCCGGATTTGAGGAGCCGCAGCCCCGCCGATCTGGATGCCCCATTCTCCCGCCGTGGAGCGCACGAACGAAACCCTCGCGCCGGTTTCGAGACGGCCAAGATCCACTCGGGCAGTTTGCCGCGCGTATATTGCCGATACCCCCAGCGGCACCAGCAGTAGCAGGTTCACACGTCTGATTGACTTCATCGCAATCTCTCCGGTATCACAGTGCAAGCGTGTCGCTGATAACGCACGGCCGGCCAGTCCGCCGGAGGCGCCATGTCGCCCTGCCAAGGGCTCCGTGGTCGTCGGCGAAAGGAACATAGCGTCCGTGGCGAGCAATCACATGTTGCCTCATGCGGATGATTCTCTAGTCCCTGATTCTACAGTTCGTCCCTTGGAACTGAGCCTCTGCCACATAATCCTCTCCTGCGAGAACGGATCGTTGACCACCTTGCACTCGTTGTGTAGGCGGGCCACTCCGGCGCGCCCTAGCCTGAGAACGCACGGCGAGAATCGACATACGTTACCCTATTCATCTGATTAAGAGCGTGGTGAGATCGCTCCATGCCCGTGCCTCCCTCCTTCCGCCGAAGTACCCGTGGACTCAGGTCGCTTCTATCTATTGGAACCGAGGTGGACGGCGTATTGTATCCGTCCAATCTGATCCAGCCGGCCTTGGCGCCCGACGGCAACACTGCGTGGATCTCAATCGTCTCCTCCGGAAAGATGGTGAGGTAGTTGTCGTCGTACTGGATTGGCAGGATCTCATAGCCATCGCGTGCCGTCGATATCGTGACCCGTTCGAAGAAGGCGATGTGCCGAGTTGGATTCTGCGCGCGGATGGTTGCGCGATCCGTTCCATTTCTCTGCGTCATCCGGGCACTGACTTCGATGGCGGCCCGAGGCATCGTATTCAGCGCGGTCATGTCGGCCCAGGCCTCCTGCTTCATGGACATGGCGCCATCGTTGGAGCGCGGGCCGAGCACGTCGTCGTGTTGCGATTGCCAGTAGGTGTTCTCCACGATCAGGCTGCCGCGCGCGTCGAACAGTTGGCAGCGCACGAAGAAGACCGGCGAGGCGTGCGGATAGCGAGGCAGGGTCAGCACCTGGGTCGCGTCGTTGAAGGGCACCGCGATGGAGCCGGCGGACCGGTCGTCGCGAAGTGTGCCGTCGAGGTCGTAAACACGCACGCGGACGCGCAGACCCTGGACATCGGCGGGGGTCTGATTGAAGACCAGGACGCGGGCCTGGGAGCGGTCGCCGCTGGCGTAGGCGTCAAAGACCACCGAAAGGGGGCGCAGGCCCCGCTTGGCTCCATAGTAGGCGCCGCCGGGGCTGAGATAGTAGTCGATGAGGTTGCCGTAGAACGACGGCCAGTGACTGTTCAACATCCAGTACAAGGTCATCTTGTGGTTGGCCCAGGGCCCGGCAGCGAAAGCCTCGAACTGGGCACGGGTGTTTTCGTAGTGCGCGAGCTGCGCTTTGCGCACGAAGTCCTCAACGTTGTCCGAAGGCCCGTAGCGGCGCTCTAATGCGCGCTGGATGTTACCGAGCGTGGAATTCTCGGCCCACGCTCCGGCGTGCATGAGCCAGGTGTCGTTGATCGGCCACAGCTTGTCGGCGGGGATGAACTTCATTAGACTCTCCAGCGTGGGGATGTGCTCGTTGTCGCCCTGTTCGGCGCAGGCGCCGCGCGCGGCGGGGTGTCTGGCGCCGAACCAGTAAGAGGGCGGGCGCCAACTGTACCGACCTTCCATGTGGATGCCGTCCCACAGATGCTCCCCGTCCGGGCTCTTGGCAAACGAGGAGACCGTGTCCACCACGGCGTTCTGCCAGTGCAGATCGGACAGGATGCGGCGGTACTCCAGACGGATGGGCTCGGGCGGGCGGCCGTCGCTGCCGTTGGCCCAGAGGAACGCCGAGGCGTGCGGACGCAGCATCTGAATCTGCGAACGTAGGCTCTGGGCCGCCACGCGGTGGTCTTCTTCGCTCCACTGATCCCATTTCTCCCACTGGTTGCAGCACATCCAACCGAACATGACGGGGATGCCGAGCTCATCCGCAAGCTCGACGATGTGTTCGCTCGAGATCTTCGACTCCCAGCGGAGCATGTTGATGCCGAGGTCCTTCACGCAGTGAAGAATCTGTGCTTCGCGTTCCGGATCGTAGCGATAGAGCAGGTCCGGAGTGTAGTCGGCGCCGCGCACGCGGAAGTCGCGGCCGTTCACCTGGAGGTAGAAGCTGCCGCCTTTGCCGACGTCGGCGAACTGCTCGTCCTGGTCGCGGAGCTGGGTGATGCGGCGAATGCCGAAGCGGGTGTGGCTGCGGTCGGAGAGCCGTCCGTCTTGCAAGAACTCCAAGCGCAGGTCGTAGAGAGCCGGCTCTCCGAGGGTGTAGGGCCACCATAGGTCGGGATGGACCACGACCAGACTTGGATAGTCCTCCGGAGCGAAGCGCAGCTCGCGCTCTTCGCCCGGCGCCAGAGTCACCGATTGGGTGAAACCGATGGCCGGCTTTCCCTTTCGTGATATCGACCCTTTCAATGTGCCGTGAACGGACTCTGCCGCAAGATTGTGCACCGTGGCGTAGACGGTGAGCCGCGCGCTGGCTTCGGCGAGCGACAGATCCGAGTTGGCGAAGACATTGCTGACCGAGACGGCTCCTGTCGAGCGCAGGTAGACGGGCTTCCAGATGCCGGCGTTGCGGTCCGGCACGAAGCTCACGCCCTGGTCGGGATTCTTCTTCGCGCCGTGGTAGCCGACGTACTTCCAGTTGATCCAGTCGAACCAACTGTCGGCGAGTTCAACGCCGTCCACGTCCTGCACGAGGCGCTCGGGGGTGACCTTGACGGCGAGCCCGTTCGGCGCGCCGGGCTGGATCCAGGGCGTGACGTCGAACTCGTGAGCGGCGTACATGCCGGCGACTTGCTTGTTGTCCGCGATCTTCTTGCCGTTGAGCCAGATCTCGGCGCGGTAATTGATGCCAGGGAACTCGAGCGAGTAGGCGGATAAACCAGCAGGAGCGGTGAAGGTGGTGCGATACCACCAGTCCTGGCGATAGAGATCCTGGGGCACCTTCTCGAGCAGGTTCTTTCCGACGTAGAGGTCGGGGTAGACGCCGTCCTCCTGAAGGATTTCGAGGACGGTGGCCGGCATGCGGTGAATCGGGTACCACCCGGAATCGGAAAAGGCCGCAGCCGAGATCGTGGAGCCGTCGGCCTGCACGTTGGCGGCGGAGGCCAGCCGCCAGCCGCCGGCCAACTCGACGCGCGATGGGCCCGCGGGCGCCGCCGAGACGGCGATCGCACCCAGGCCCAGTGACAGGATGAGCCTGGCGGCCCCAGATCGGTTCGATTTGTAGCTCGTGTTGCGAGTCACTGCCGTTTGCTCCAATCTTCCGGGCGGCTCAGCGCCCGATTCCTCTGGAGGAACGTCGAACGAGATGACGCGCCCGCGGAAACCGTGGGGCTTCCATGCGCCAACAGGTGCCCGCAACGAGCCAGACGGACCCGGCGATCATGGCCGGCCTGCGGACTGAGCCAGAGGTGCCTGGCATCGGCCGGCGTCTGGCGCCGGCTATCGTGATTCGGTTGGGGGTCTCGCGCCAATTCAGGGCTGCTTTCTCACGGCGGACGGCTCCGGTTTCTTGCGGTGCCCGTCTGCGGCCGCCTGGACCGCGGCGGTCGCGACCTCGATGTTCCAACCGTTCACCTCCAGCTTCAGGGTTTGGGCCCGGACGGGCGAATCGTAGTGCGCAACGAGCGTCCGCGACTCACCGGGCAGCAGCGAGAGATAGTTGTCCTCCCACAGGACCGGGAGGATCTCGTCGCCGGTCTTGTCATCCACGAGGGCGAGGCGGATCTGAAACGCCAGTTCGCGCGACGGGTTCTTGATCTGGACGCGAACTTCATCGCTCTTGCCCCAGCGCAAAAACGACGCGGCAGCATCCAGACGGACCTTCCGCAACTGGTTCAACTGCGACAGATCTTCGTAGCTCGTCACCGCGGTGTAGTAGGGGTGGTCCTTCTGGTGTTCGACCGCCCAGTCGAAGGCTGAGAGAGTCCTGGGCAGCCAATAGAAGTTGGTGCTGACCGTACGGCCGCCCGGATCGGTCAGACGCAGCGCAACGAAATGGACGCCCGCCGGGACGTGATCGGCGGGTATGACGAACAGGCGCTGCACGCTGTCCGCGGCCGAGTCGAGCCGCATCTGGCGGAAGAATAGCCGGCGCAGGCCGAAGTCGTACATCGACGCTTCGGCCGTCAGTCCCGGGAAGGCACGGTTGACGCTGTTCACCACCACCACGCTGCGATCGTCGTAGGAGAACTGAACGTGCAG
>DATNLV010000150.1:0-3513 GCA_035602665.1 Bryobacteraceae bacterium
GGCCCGCGCCGGCCCAGACCGCCGACATGCAGAAGATCCTGGAGCGCCTGGACCGTCTTGAAGAGCAGAATAAGGCTCTGGCAGCCGAAGTCCAGGCTCTCCGCGACCAGTTGGCCGCCGCGCGCGCTCCGGAATCCGCACCCGCGCAGTCCGCGACCACCTCGGAGCCCCCTGCCGCGGCCGCCCCGGGTCCGTCCACCGAGGAGCGCCTCCAGGTCCAGGAAAGCCGCACCGCCGAGTTGGCTGCATCCAAGGTGGAAGCCTCGCAGCGCTTTCCCGTTCGCCTCACCGGCATGGTGCTGTTCAACAGCTTCCTCAACTCCTCGGGAAGCGGCGGCCAGGAATACTCCACCATCGCGCTGCCCGGCGAAACCCGCTCCGGCGGCGCCGGCGTCCGCCAGACCATCCTCGGTCTCGATTACAGCGGGCCCACGGTTTTCGGAGACGGCAAAGTGAGCGGCTCGGTGCGCATGGATTTCTGGTCGGGCAGCGCGCCACTCAACATGGAGTTTCGGCTGCGAACCGCCACCATCGGCATCGATTGGAAAGATCGCAGCTTCCTGGTGGGCATCGACAAGCCGCTCATCTCGCCTCGCGACCCCGAATCGATAGCTCAGGTCGCGCTGCCCCCCTTGAGCGGGGCCGGCAATCTCTGGCTTTGGCTTCCCCAGGTCCGCTTCAACCAGGATTTCCATTTCACCGAACACACCGGCGTCAAAGCGCAGGTCGCCATGATCGGAACTCACGAAGTCGCCGCCAGCCCCGCCAGTCCCTACGGCCCCGACGCCTCCTCCTCCGCCTATATCGAGCCCATCCGCCCCGGCATTGAGGCGCGCGCCGAGCTGTTCACTGGCGGAGAAGACCGCCGGCTGGAGGTCGCCTCCAGCGTTCACCACAGCATTTCCCACGTGATCGGCCAATCCATCGCCTCGGATGTGCTCTCCTTCGATTGGCTCGCGCGCCCCCTGCGGCAGATCGAATTCACAGGAACGTTCTACACCGGACAGAACGTCGCGCCCCTGGGAACTGGCGCTATTCGCCAGGGCTTCGTCGCTTTCGGCCCCGATCTGCTTACCGCGGTTCACAGCGAGGGAGGATGGGGCCAGCTCAAGCTTCGTGCCAGTTCCCGGCTCTGGTTCAACCTGTTCACCGGCCAGCAGGATGACCGCAATTCGCAGCTCGCCGCGGGCGCCATCGGGAAGAACGTGGTCTATGGGGCCAATCTCTTCTACCAGCTCACTCCCAACATGCTGGCCAGCTTCGAGGCCTCGCAGACGCGGACCAACTATCTCGGTTCCGGTATCCTGCTGAACAATCACTATGACCTGGCTCTGGGCTATCTGTTTTAGCGTCCTGCTCGCGTGGCCCGCCACCGCCGCCACCGTAGCCGGGAGTGTGCTCCTCGAGGACTCCAGGGTCCCCGCCGTCCGCAAACACCGCGACTACTCCGGCGTAGTGGTGTGGCTCGAGCCGGTCCGCCCCGACCCGGCCGGCTACGCTCCCGCTGCCCAGGGCCGCGCACGCGTGGAACAGAAGGACAAACAGTTCGGCCCGCACGTGCTCGCGGTCCAGGCCGGCACCAGCGTCTCCTTCCCCAACCTCGATCCCATCTTCCACAGCGCCTTTTCCAATTTCAGCGGCCAGGTATTCGACCTGGGCCTCTACGCCCCCGGTTCCAGCCGCTCCATCACGTTCACCCGGACCGGCGTGGTCCGCATCTTCTGCAACATTCACCCCTCCATGAGCGCCATCATCGTCGTTCTCAAGGTTCCCTGGTTCGCCACCTCCGACAGCGCGGGCGCATTCACCATCTCCGGTGTCCCACCGGGCGAATACTATCTCAACGTGTTTCACGAACGGGCCACCGGGAAGACCCTCGAAGCGCTTCGGCGCCGGATCACCGTCACCGACTCGAACCAGGATTTGCCTCCCCTCGCCATCTCGGAGACCGGCTATGTCGAGGCGCCGCATAAGAACAAATATGGCGAGGAATATCCCCCTCCGCCCGGCGATGTCGGCGCCTACCCGGTGAGGAAATGAGAAACCGCCTCGCCCGCATGTCGCTGCTCTGGAAGATACTGCTGTCCACTTCCGCCGCCATCACGGCGGTGGTCGCGGTCACCGGCGTGATTGTGGTGCAGAGTGCGATTCGGGCCACCTCCGACAGCATCGACCACGAGGTGCAGGCCAGCTTCCAGACCTACCAGTCCCTGTGGAAGGCGCGCGCGGACCGGCTCTCTTCCATCAGCTCGATTCTCAGTGCCATGTCCGACGTGCGCGCCGCGTTCAGCACCGGCGACGAGGCCACCATTCGCGACACCGCCAAGGAACTCTGGTCCCGCGTTTCGGACGAGGACGCCATCTTCTTGGTGACCAGTCCCCGCGGACAGGTCATCGCTTCTCTCGGTGGGGCCGCGCGGGAATCGCTGCTGCGCGATCTCCCCGTGGTGCGCGAGGCGCTGCCTCATTTCCCCGCTCAAGCCTCCGGCTTTCTGGCGCTGGACGGCCGCCTGTACCACATCACCATCACGCCGGTCTACGTGCAGAGCACGGTCGGCACCGCGCTCATCGATGTTCTGGTGGCCGGCTACGAAGTCAACCGCGCCGTGGCCCAACACCTGAAGCTCTCGACCGGCGGCAGCGAATTCGTCTTCCTGTCGCAGGGTCGTGTGATTGCCGCCACCCTGCCCCCGCGCGAAGCGGCCCTGATCCCGGGCCAGCTGGCCGCCGCCCGGCATCCCATCCGTGCGGGGGCGAGCGAATACGCGCCGCTCATCACCCCGCTGGCCGATATCAACGGCAACCCGGTCGGCCAGCTTGCGATTCTCCGCTCCTTCGATACCGCCAACCGTGAGATTGCCGCGCTGCGGCGAACCATCAGCCTGCTCTGGCTGGCTTCGGTGCTGGTGGGGCTGGCCCTCGCCTATGTGCCCGCGCGCCATATCGTCGAGCCCATCCGCGCGCTGGACCGTGCCGCGGCCGAGGTGGCGCATCAGAACTACGACTCCGAGGTGCCGGTCGAGAGCCAGGACGAGCTCGGCCGGCTGGCCGCCACCTTCAACGCCATGTGCGCGTCCATCCGCAAAGCCCGCGAGGACCTGATCCGCTCCGAGCGCATCTCCACCATCGGCCGCCTGGCCACCTCCATCGTTCACGACCTCCGCAATCCCCTGGCCGCGGTCTACGGGGGAGCGGAAATGCTGATGTACTCCCAGCTCTCGGAGGCCCACGTTCAGCGCCTCGCCCGCAACATGTTCAAGGCCTCGATCCGCATCCAGGAGCTGCTCCAGGATCTGCTCGACGTCGGCCGCGGCCGGGCCGGCGAGATCAATCCCCACAACCTTCTCGAAGTCGTGGACGACGTGGTCGCCTCCTTCGCGGCCGCCGCCGAGTCGCAGTCCGTCACGATCGAGGTCGATGTGCCGAAGAGCATGGAAGTGCCGCTCGACCGGCATCGCATCGAGCGAGTCTTCTTGAACCTTCTGGGCAATGCTCTCGAAGCCATGCCGGAAG
>DATNLV010000070.1:0-3746 GCA_035602665.1 Bryobacteraceae bacterium
CCGGCAGGCGCTGGAGCGGCCGGGGATCGTGGTCCTCCACGACGCCGTCCTGCACCACCTTCTTCTGGGGAGCTTCGATCGCCAGGCCTACATCGCCGAGTTCGTGTACAACTACGGCGAGTTTGAGCGCGGCCTCGCCGCCGAGCTTTGGGACGGGCGCAGCCGCTCGGCGCTCGCCCCGCGGTACTTCGAACGCGCACTCGTGCGCCGCATCGCCGAGGTCTCGCGCGCGGTGGTGGTTCACAATCCGGCGGCCGCGCGGATCGTGCGGGAGCACGGTCCCGGGGCGCGCGTGGTTGAGATCCCACACCTGTTTGTGGCAGGCCCACCCCGCGGAACAGAGGAGCGCCTCGACACGAATGTCGAGGCGGCAGGCAGGAGTGCCTGCGCCACAAAAACAGAGTTCCTATTCGGCGTCTTCGGACACCTGCGCGGATCCAAGCGGATTCCCGCCATCCTGCGCGCTTTCGACCGCGTGCGTTCCTCGGGGGCCGCCGCCAGGCTGCTGGTGGCCGGCGATTTTGTCTCGACGGAACTCGAGTCCGCGCTCGCGCCGATGCTCGCGGCGCCGGGCGTCACCCGCATGCCCTATCTCCCCGAGGCCGAATTTCAGACCCTGGCGGCGGACGTGGACGCCTGCATCAATCTGCGCAGCCCGTCGGCCGGAGAAACATCGGGGATCGCCATCCGCCTGATGGGGATCGCGAAGCCGGTGCTGGTGAGCGCGGGCGAAGAGGTGGCCCGTTTCCCCGAGAACGCCGTCATACGAATCGATCGGGGACTTGCGGAAGAGCCGCAACTGGTTGACTATATGATGTGGCTCGTCCAGCACCCCGAGAGGGCCCGGCAGATCGGCGCCCGTGCGGCCGCCACCATCGCGGCGTACCATGCGCCCGATCTGGTGGCGCTCCGCTATTTCGAATTGCTCTCCTCCTGCTGCCGCTGACGGCAGCGGCCGGTCCTCACCCGCACGGTCCCATCCCGATCCGCATCGTCGAGGAGTTCGACGTGCGCGTGCCCATGCGCGACGGCATCGACCTGGTGGCCAACGTGTTCCGCCCGGAGGGACCGGCCCGCTTTTCCGCCATCCTGATTCGCACGCCTTATGGCAAAGGCTCCGAACTGAGGCCCAACTACCGGGCTTTCGTCGAGCACGGTTATGCCGTTGTGGTGGAGGACGTGCGCGGCCGCTACAAGTCCGAGGGCATTTTCGACCCGCTGCGCCAGGAGGTGGCCGACGGCGAGGACACGCTGAGCTGGATCGCGCACCAGGACTGGTCCAACCGGCGCGTGGGCATGACCGGCGCGTCGTATCTCGGCATCACGCAGTGGAAGGCGGCGCTCTCCGACAGCCCTTACCTGAAGGCGATCTTTCCCATCGTGGCGGGCGACGACGACTATGTCGACCGCTTCTACTCGCGGGGAGGCGCGCTCAAGCTTGGCCACCGGCTGGAGTGGATCGCGGAAAACTACCGCACCCCGGGATTCAAACCCGACTTCAACCGCTTTGTGCTGGAGATGCCGCTCCGTTACGCCGACCGGATGGCCGCCGGCCGCAGCGTCGATTTCTTTCAGCAGGCGCTGGACCACCCCTCCTACGACGCGTTCTGGAAGTCCATCAGCACCCGCCAGGAACTCGACCGCGTGCGCGTCCCGGTTTTCTCCGCGGCAGGCTGGTACGACAACTTCGCCCAGAGCGACCTGGAGGCCTTCAGCATCCTGCGGCGCAAAGGGCGCATCTGCCGCCTGATCGTCGGTCCGTGGCCGCACGACCTCTTCTATCATTTTGCGAGCGCGGACTTCGGACCGGAATCCCGGCCTCCCCTTCGCCAGATCCAATTCGATTGGTTCGACCGCTGGCTCCAGTCCACCGGCCCCTCGCGCGAGGCCGCCGAGGACGCCGAGGCGCCGCTGAAGATCTTCGTCATGGGCGCCAATCGCTGGCGCGACGAGCGGGAGTGGCCGCTGGCGCGCGCTGTAACCACTCCCTTCTTCCTGGCCAGCCGCGGCAAAGGCAACACGCTCGCCGGCGACGGCCGTCTGGAATCGCGGCAGTCACGGCGGGGAACTCCCGACCGCTTCGTCTACGATCCCGCGAATCCCGTGCCCACCGCCGGCGGCAACGTCTGCTGCAATCCCATGCGGATGCCCTGGGGTCCTCGGGAACAGCGGGATGTCGAGCGGCGCCGCGACGTTCTGGTTTACAGCACCCCGCCGCTCGAACGGGCGGTCGAGGTCACGGGCCCGGTGCGGGTGGTCCTGTACGTGTCCACGAACGCGCCGGACACCGACTTCACCGCCAAGCTGGTGGACGTCTCGCCAGACGGCAGCGCGAGCAACCTGTGCGACGGCATCCTGCGGCTGCGCTATCGCGATTCGCTCGAGCGGCCGGCCCTGGCGCAACCGGGCCGCGTTTATCCGATCACCATCGACGCCGGGGTCACCAGCAACGAATTCGGCCGGGGCCACCGCATCCGGCTGGAGGTTTCGAGCAGCAATTTTCCCCACTACGACCGCAATCCCAACACCGGCCGCGCGGTGGCGGACGAGAAGGAAATGCGCCGGGCGCTCCAGACGGTTTACCACGACCGCCTGCGGCCATCGCAGCTGCTCCTGCCGGTGATTCCGGAAGGCGCGGCGCCGGCGATTGCGCATCGGCCGGTTCCGCCGCCGGTTCGACACCGCGAAGTATCGCCCACGGCATTAAGGTCTCCGGGCGGCCGTCCGTTTTGAGATAATGGAATCTGCTCACGCAGGCGCGGTAGCCAAGGTGGTAAGGCAGAGGTCTGCAAAACCTTTATGCGTGGGTTCGACTCCCACCCGCGCCTCCAACCTCATTCGATTGGAGTTGGTTGATTCTTCTGGCACTTAGGCCAGCTCCAACGGTGTTACCTGGGGCTACCTGTGCATCCCCCGAAATCCCTGGTTTCGAGTGGGTGTGTTGGCCCGAAGTTGGCCCGTGAGTTTCGGAGTCCAGCCTCCCATCGGCGGGAGCGTCCAGTTTTTCCAACTCGCGATCCATTGAGCCCTGGTCCGGGTGGACGTACTTCATGACGGAGCGCAGGTTCCCATGCCCCAGGATCTTCGCCAGCGTCGCCAACTGCATCCCTGAATCGGCCGCCCTGGTGGCGAAAGTGTGCCGCAGGTCGTACGGGACGAACTTGAGGCCACAATCCGTCAGGACGTCCGCGTGGAGGTTGTTCAGCTTCGTCAGGTGCGATCCGTGCAGGCGCGGCGAAGGGAATACCCATCGGCCTGCCGCCGACAGCCTCCGCGCGAGGATCTCCTTCGACTCCGCGCGCAACCGCAGAAGCCGGCGCGCCGCTTTGCTTTTGCCCTGCTCGATGGTCAACGCCGCGTGCTCCAGGTTCACCGAGGCCTGTTGCAGGCTCAGAAGCTCTTCCGGCCGACAACCCTGCAGCAGCATCAGCCGCCCCATGTCGTACAGATCCTGGTATCCGTTGTACGCCTGGCGCCCACCCGGCCGCGGTTTCCGGCTGCCGGCGAGCTCCGCCATCTTTCTCTTACAGGTAGCGAAGTACAGCTTCTCCTCGCCTTCACTGAGAACGTGAATGCGAACCGCGTCCGCGTCGCCAGGAATCTCGACGTCGCGTACCGGGTTGTCGCGGACCCAGTTGTGCTTGCGTGCGTACTGGAACAGCAGGCTCAGCGCGTGTAGGTCATGCCGGATCGTCACGTCGCGGACCTGATCGACGGTGCGCCGATGCGCCTTGTAGTCCTCGATC
>DATNLV010000075.1:0-3435 GCA_035602665.1 Bryobacteraceae bacterium
AACGGGAGTCCCAGCCCACGATCCAGGCCGGGGACCTGGTGGAGGTGGAGGGCCGCAGCCGCCCCGGCAATTTCGCGCCGGTGGTGGTGGTGACGGCCATACGGGCCGTGGGACGGCAGCCGTATCCCCGGCCGGCGCGGATCGAGATGGAGCAGATCTTCACGGGGATCGCCGACAGCACGTGGGTTGCGGCCGAGGGCGTGGTTCACTCGATCGGCGAGGAGCACGGGCTGCACACCCTGGGCGTCAACTGGGGCGCGCACCATTTCGTGATGTACGTTTTCGGCGCCACGAAATTGCCCGATTCCCTGCTGGACTCGCACATCCGCGTCGAGGGAGTGTGCGGGTCGATGTTCAATTTCAAGCGCCAGATTCTGGGCATGCACCTGTTCGTGCCGGACGCCCGCCTGATTCACATCGAGGGCAGTGGAGTTCCGGCGGCTCCGCCGCTGCGGGCCGTCGAGCAACTTCTACAGTTCTCTTCCTCGGTCCGCTTCGGAGAGCGCTGCCGGATCCGCGGCGTGGTGACGCTGGCCCATCCCGGCGGACCCACCTATGTCAGCGACGCCACGGGGGGCGTGCTGGTGCGGAGCCACCCGCCGCCGGTGGATCTGCGGGTCGGCGATTGGGTGGAAGTGATCGGGCTGCCGGTGGCCGTCTCGGGGCTGTTCAATCCGGTGCTGCGGGATGCCGAGATCCGCAAACTAGGCCGGGCGGGACCGCGCGAGCCGATGCTGGTGACGGCCAGCGACATTCTGGATGAGGGTTACGACGCCGAACTCATCCGCATCGACGCGCTGCTGGTGGACCAGGCTCCGGGCAAGGGAAACAAGACGCTGGTGCTGCAGGCCGGAGACCGGCTCTTCGAGGCGCGCCTGGACCAGCAACAACTGCCGCCGCTCGAGAAGGGCAGCCTGGTGCGGGTGACCGGAATTGCATCGGTGGATACCTACGAATCGCAGCAAGCCGTCCTGCCGCGGTCGTTCTCGATTCTGCTGCGGTCGCCGGCGGACGTGGCGACGCTCGAGCCGGCGCCCTGGTGGAGTCCGTCGCGCGCGTTCCGGGTGCTGGGGCTGGTTTGCGCGGTGGCCGTGCTGGCGCTGGTCTGGATCGTGGTGTTGCGGCGCCGGGTGCGGCTCCAGACCGCGGACCTCCGCGAATCGCGCCAGATGCTGCAGTTGGTTCTGGACCACATTCCCGAGCGCGTGTTCTGGAAGGATCGGGACGGGCGCTACCTGGGCTGCAACAAGGCCTGCGCCTGCGACGCAGCCATCCCCACGCCGGAAGCCATCGTAGGCAAGACCGACTACGAGCTGGACTGGCGGGCAACCGCAGATGCGTTCGTGGCCGACGACCGGAAGGTGATCCAGAGCGGCCAGGCCCGGCTAGGCTACGAAGAGGTCATGATCGGAGCCGATGGCACGCACCGCTGGATGCGCGTCAGCAAGACGCCGTTGTACGGACCTCGCGGCGGCATCATCGGCGTGCTGGGAGCGTACGAGGACATCACCGACCGCAAGCGCGCCGATGAGAAGATCCAGCGCTACAGCGCGCAACTGGCCGAGACCAACGAGGAATTGAAGCGCTTCACGTACATCGTTTCGCACGACCTGCGGGCTCCGCTGCTCAGCCTGCGGGGATTCTCCGGGGAGCTGCGGCGCTCTTTGGAGGCGGTGCGGAGGCCGGTGGAATCGGTGCTGGACCACCTGGATGAACCCGAGCGCAGCGCGACGGCGCAAGCGCTCGAAGAGGCGGTACCGGAGGCCCTGGGCTTCATCGAGAGTTCGGTGACGCGCATGGACCACCTCATCGGCGCCCTGCTGCGGCTGTCGCGGGTGGGCTACCGCGAGTTCCACATGGAGGAACTGGACATACGGCAGCTGCTCGACGAGACCCTGCGCGCGCTGGCGCACCAGATCGAGAGCCACAAGGTGGAGCTGAAGATCGGGCCGCTGCCGCGCATCACGAGCGACCGGACGGCGATGGAGCAGATCTTCGGGAACCTGCTGGACAATGCCGTGAAATACCTGGACCCGCAGCGGCCGGGACAAATCGAAGTGGTGGCCCAGGAGACGGCCGAAGGGGTGGAATTCGAGGTGCGGGACAACGGCCGCGGGATCGCGGAAGAGGACATGGACAAAGTGTTCGCGCCGTTCCGCAGGGCGGGCCCGCAGGATGTCCCCGGCGAGGGAATGGGGTTGGCGTATGTGCGCGCCCTGCTCCACCGGCTGGGCGGTACAATCGAGTGCCAGTCGGAGCTGGGTGTGGGCACGACCATCCGCTTCGTGCTGCCGGCGCCGCAGTGAGGAGATGCATGCAGGAACCGCAAACTCTCACCCTGCTGGTGGTCGAAGACGATCCGGGCCACGCCCGCCTGATCGAGAAGAACCTGCGCCGTTCGAGCGTGAGCTGCGAGATCGTCAAGCTTACGGACGGGCAGCAGATTCTGGACTATCTGTTGACCAACGGGAAGGCCGCCGAGAGCGTGGTGGTGCTGCTGGACCTCAACATGCCCGGGCTGAGCGGGTATCAGGTTCTCCAGCGCTTGAAGGCGCACGAGCGCACGCGGGCGATCCCGGTGGTGATCCTGACCACCACGGACGACTCCGCCGAGATCAAGCGGTGTTACGACCTGGGCTGCAACGCGTACGTGACCAAGCCCGTGGATTACGAGCAGTTCTCGGAAATGATTCACCGCCTGGGGCTCTTTCTGACGATTGTGCGAACGCCGGAGGGCTAGGCGCTGGGAGCGCAGGGCGATGTAGAGCCCTAAAAATGTGGAGCGCTAAAAACACGACCGGCCACGAATGAACACGAATGAATACGAATAGGAAACGGAGGAGACGTAGGCATGCCGGAGCCGTTAGCCGTTCTACTGATTGAAGACCGCCCGGACATATCGCTGCTGGTGCTGCAGACGCTGACGCGGGTGGAGTCCGGATCGATGCGCGTCGAGTGCGTGGACAGCGTGGAGAAAGGCCTGTCCAGCCTGGCGGGATCGGCCTATGACGCCATCCTTCTGGATCTGGATCTGCCCGGAAGCGCCGGCCTGGTTCCCTTCACCCAGGTGCGTGAGCGCCGGGCGAAGGCCGCGCTGATTGTGCTGGCTTCCACCCGGAACGAAGACCTTGCCCTGGGCGCACTGCGGGAAGGCGCCGACGAGTATCTGATCGAAGGCGAATTCGACGAGAACGCGCTGACGCGGCGTGTCCGCTATGCGGTGGAGCGCGCCCGCAGCCAGCGCAGGGAGGGCGGGCTGGCGCATGGGCGCGCGAAGATCCTGGGATTCGTGGGCGTCAAGGGCGGCGCCGGAACGACCACCGTGGTGCTGAATCTCGCCGCCGCCATGGCCCGCGAGGGCAAGAGCACCATCGCCGTGGAGTTGAAGCCGGACCTGGGCCTGTTCTCTTTTCAGTTGAAGCATAGCCCGGCGGC
>DATNLV010000079.1:0-3675 GCA_035602665.1 Bryobacteraceae bacterium
CGGATTCTACGAGGACGGGCGACTGCTTCCGCGCTTTCGAGAGCTGATGGAGAGGCTGGCCGGCCGTGCGGGCTGGTTCGTCCCGGTCACGACGCTCCTTGACACCATTCAGGCGAAGCGAGGTCCGGTGACGCTGGTCTCGCCGGAAAGAGAAGCCCTGGAGCGCCGTTGGCTGGCGCACAAGGTTTTGTACGGCGTGGCGTAGAACATGTGTGGAATTGCGGGATACATCACCGTGCGGCCGGCGGAGCCGAATAGGGCGACGCTAGAGCGGATGGCGGACACGATCCGCCACCGCGGGCCGGACGAGTGCGGCTACTACCAGGACGCCCATGCGTCGCTGGGGCACCGGAGGCTGAGCATCATCGACCTCGTCACGGGTCAGCAGCCGATGACGAACGAAGACGGCCGGCTCCAGATCGTCTACAACGGCGAGATCTTCAATCACGCGGATCTGCGGCCGGGACTGGAGCGGGCCGGGCACGTGTATAAGACCCGCTGCGATACCGAAACCATCCTGCACGCGTATGAGGAATACGGGCCGGCCTGCGTGGAGCGGTTCCGCGGGATGTTCTCGTTCGCCCTCTGGGACGCCGAAGCGCGGCGGCTGTTCTGCGCGCGCGACCGGCTCGGCAAGAAGCCCTTTTACTATTACTACGACGGGCGTCTGTTCGCTTTCGCGTCGGAGATCAAAGCGCTGCTGGCGCATCCGGAGATCCGTGCGGCGCTCGATGAAAGCACACTGCCGGAATACCTGACCTTCGGCTATATCAGCGACGAACGGACGATGTTTTCGGGCATACGCAAGCTGATGCCCGGGCATCTGCTGACGCTCGATGTTGGAGAAGAACCGAACCTCAGCGTCCGCCAGTATTGGGACATCCCGCCGGCGGGGGCGGAGGAGGATCGCAGCGACGAGTCGTGGATCCGCGAGTGCCGCGAGCGGCTCGAAGAGACCGTGCGCATGCGGCTGATGAGCGACGTTCCGCTGGGGATCTTTTTGAGCGGCGGGCTCGATTCGAGCGCCATCGCGGCGCTGGTGCGGCGGCAGGCGACGGGGCCGGTCAAGACGTTCTCGGTGGGATACCGCGAGGCGCCATACAGCGAGCTGACGCACGCGCGGCGGGTCGCCGAGAGCATCGGCACCGAGCATCGCGAAGTGGTGGTCTCGATGGAGGAGTTCTTCAACGCCCTGCCTCGCCTCGTGTGGCACGAGGACGAGCCCATCGTGTGGCCGTCGAGCGTTTCGCTTTACTTCGTATCGCGGCTGGCGGTCGAGGAAGTCAAGGTGGTGTTGACCGGCGAGGGCAGCGACGAGATGTTCGGCGGCTACGCCCGCTACCGCCACTATCTCTGGAACCAGCGGTGGCAGGGGCGCTTCGGAATCGTCCCGGCGCCGCTGCGTAGCGCGCTCCGAAGGGCGATCGCGGGATCGGGCCTGCTGGCGGCGGACCTGCGCCGCAAACTCCAGCACACCTTCGTCGGTCTGGACGGCGGGCTGGAGTCGATGTATCTGGACAATTTCTACTGTGCGTTTCCCGGTGGCGAGGTGGACGCGATGCTGCGGTTGGCGGCCCCATCCAGCCCGTACGCGGGATTCCAGCGGTATTGGGGCGAACGGAGCGGTGAGTCGCCCCTCGCGCGAATGCTGTTCGCCGATCAGAAGACCTACCTGGTGGAACTGCTGATGAAGCAGGACCAGATGAGCATGGCCACGTCGATCGAAAGCCGGGTGCCGTTTCTGGACCACGAGTTCGTGGAGTTTTCGCGGCGGGTTCCGGACCGGCTGAAGCTGCGTGGGAGAGAGGGCAAGTACATCGTGAAGAAGGCGGTGGAAGACCTGCTGCCGCGCGAGATCGTGTACCGCCCGAAGATGGGATTCCCGACGCCGCTCAAGCAATGGCTGCGCGACCCGCGCGCTGAAGGCATCTACGCTGCGCTCACGGCACGCGACGGATTGCTCGCGAGCTGCTGCGACCGGAGGCGGATCGAGGAGCTCGTCGAGCGCCAGAAATCGGGGCGCTACGACGCCACCGACCGCATCTGGCGGCTTCTCAATCTCCAGATTTGGGGCGACGTTTTTCTGACCGGGAAGGGCGAGACGCGGTGGGAGGGCCTGGCGGGCGCGGCGGCGAGGGCATGAAGATTCTCTGGGTCAGCACGAATTTCCTGCACCCGACGACCAGGGGCGGGCAGATCCGTACGTTGGAGATGCTGCGCCGGCTGCACCTGCGGCACGAGATCCATTACGTGGCGATCGACGATCCGCTGAATCCGGAAGGGCTGGCGCGCGCGCCGGAGTATTCGACGCGGGCGTATCCGTTCCGTCATGCGGTAAGGGACAAGCGCTCGACGGGGTTCGCGCTGGAGTTGGTGCGGGGCGTCTTCGACCCGGAGCCGCTGAGCATCCGCCGCTTCCATCCACCCGCGATGGGCGCGTTTCTCGCTCAGTTGATGGAGAAGGAACGGTTCGACCGGGCCGTGTGCGACTTTCTGACCCCGGCCGCCTACTTCCCGGAGATCGAGCGCGCGGTGCTGTTCCAGCACAACGTGGAGACCATGATCTGGCGGCGGCACGCGGAGCATGCAAGCAATCCGGCCACCCGATGGTACATGCGGAAGCAGGCGGAGCGCATGTTCCGCTTCGAACGGGGCGTCTGCCGCCGGGCCGGCCACATCGCCGCAGTCTCCGAGCAGGACGCGGCGACCATGCGGGAACTGTTCGGCGTGGAACGCGTGACGGCCATTCCCACGGGCGTGGATCTCGAAACCTTCGCGCTTCCGGACCCGCCGCCGGAGGTCGACGCCGACCTCGCGTTTGTGGGATCGATGGACTGGCGGCCCAATGTCGATGGGTTGCGCTGGTTTGTCCGCGAGGCGCTGCCCCTGATCCGACGGGCGCGTCCGGACTGCTCGCTGAATATTGTGGGGCGGACGCCCGATCCCTCCATCACCGCCCTGGCGCGGGAAGACGCACGCATCCGCGTTACGGGCACCGTGCCTGACATACGGCCGCATCTGTGGAGAGCGGCGCTCTCGATTGTGCCGCTGCGGATCGGCGGTGGAACGCGGTTGAAGATCTACGAATCGATGGCGGGGGGCGTGGCGGTGGTTTCGACGTCGGTGGGGGCGGAGGGACTGGAGGTCCATCCTCCCGACGACATCCGGATTGCCAATTCGCCGGCGGACTTTGCGGCCGCCTGTCTTGAACTGCTCTCCGACGTTTCGCTCCGGCGGCGCCAGGCCGCGGCGGCGCGGGACATGGTGGCGGCGAACTTCTCGTGGGAGCGCGTGGTCGAGTGCTTCGAGCGCGTGCTGGAGGCCGCTCCTCAGTGAGCAGCATTCGCCGGCTTGCGCGCATGGGGCCGCACGAGATCTATACGCGCGCGCGGCAGGAGGCAGGCAAGCGGCGAGACGTTCTGCTGTACAAAATGGGGCTCGATCCTTTTCGCGGATCGGATTCCGGTCTCGACGCGCGCGGGCGGTTCTACCTCGATCCGGAAGACACACCGCGGATCGCTGAGCTGCTCTGCCACCGCATGTTGGATTCGGTGCGGGAGACGGTAGAGAGGGCGGGGCGGATCTCCGAAAGGCGGTTCGACCTGCTGGGATTCCAGGGCCTGGATTTCGGGCGGGATATCGATTGGAGTCTCGACCCGGTGCACGCCCGGCGGG
>DATNLV010000090.1:0-2770 GCA_035602665.1 Bryobacteraceae bacterium
TCGGAACCCTCGCCGGTACTGGTGTGGCGGACTGGCCGATCAGCTATGACGAGCTCGAACCCTATTATACCAAGGCCGAGTGGGAGCTCGGCATCAGCGGCCAGCGGGTCGATACGCCGTTCATGGCGCCGATGTCGAAGCCGTATCCGTTGAAGCCGCTGCCATTGAAGAGTTCCGGCGCACTGTTCAAGGTTGCCGCCTCCAAACTCGGACTCACCGTGGTGCCCAACGTCGCGGCGATCATCACCGAGCCGTACAACGGACGCGCGGCCTGCATTCAGTGCGGCATGTGCTCGGGCTTCGGCTGCCAGGTCAAGGCCCGCTCCAGCTCGGCGGTGGCGCTGCTGCCGATCGCCGAGCAGACCAACCGCTGCGAGATCCGCGCCAACAGCTACGTGCGCGAGATCTCGGTGAACGATGCCGGCAAGGTCACGGGTGCGGTCTACTTCGACGAGCAGAAGCGCGAACTGTTCCAGAAGGCCAAGGTGGTCGTGCTCAGCGCCAACGGCACCGAGACGCCACGCCTGCTGCTGCTGTCGAGCTCGAAACGCTTTCCGAATGGGCTTGCGAACTCCAGCGGCGTCGTCGGCGCGTACCTGATGAGCGGCAACGGCGGCGGCGCCTCGGGCCTGTTCGAGCATCCCCTGAACGAGTACAAGGGTTGCGTCACCGGCGCGGCTATCGTCGACTACGTACCGAACGATACGCAGAAGCGCGGCTTCTATGGCGGCGGCCGCATGACCGCGCGCGGCTTCACGACCCCGATCGAATACGGGCTGCGTGGAGCGCACAATGCACCGAGCTGGGGTGCGGGCTACAAGAAAGCGCTGATCGCGCAGGCCAATCACCGGCTCGATGTCTCCAACTTCATCTCCCAACTGCCGGTCGAAACCAATCGAGTCGACCTGGATCCCGAAGTCAAGGACGCCTGGGGCCTACCGGCGATGCGCATCACCTCGACCAGTCATGAGAACGACTTCAAGGCAATGCAGTTCTTCGTCGATCGTTCGGTGGAGGTCCTGCAGGCGGCCGGCGCGACCGAGATCTGGCGCGATCAGATTTTCGACAGTCGTGGTGGCGCACATTCCCGCGGTACCTGCCGGATGGGCAATGATCCGGCCAAGTCGGTCGTGAACAAGTATCACCGAGCGCACGATGTCCCCAACCTGTTCATCGTGGACGGCAGCAGCTTCGTCACGGGCGGGCGCAACCACCCGACCATGACGATTTCCGCATTGGCCTACCGCGCGGCGGATCACCTGGTCAGGGCAGCGAAAGCCGGCAATGTGACGATTTGACGCCGGACGCGGCCGGTTCGATGCTGGCCACCGCCGGCTGCGCCCGGCATGCCGCAGTCGAATAGCTGGGTCGCCATCAGTTTTTGTCCTAAAATTCCGTCTGGTGGGTGTGCCTGCGCGGCAGCAGCGGCGCGGGCGCTGAATAACTACAAAGGGGAACACTGTCCATGAATACACATCACGCAGATCGTCCCGTGAACCGGCGGGGATTCCTGGCCTCGGCGCTGGCGTGCTCGGGGGCGGCGGCCGCGGTGAGCACCTTCGGGATCTCCCGCGCGTGGGCCGCGGACTCCCAATCGCTGGATCCTGTGAATCCGGACATCCGCTTCGGCATCACCGGCTCGACCTGGGGTGAATGGTCCAACGGGCGCATGAAGGACATCACGGATATTCCGCGCATCCTCGCGGACGTGAAGCGCTATGGATTCCAGGGCCTGGAGCCGTATTCGGATCAGGCCCGGCAGTTCCTGGATCAACCCCTGGCACTCAAGCGCCTGTGCGACCTGGCGGGCGTCACGCTGGTCGACGTCGGGGATCTGCCGCGGCGCGGCCCACCGCCTGCAGCCGCCCCCGCCGCCGGTGCCCCCGCGACCGGCGGATCGCCATTCGGCAATGGACCCTTTCCGTGGCTCGGTGAGGAGGGACACGACCAATTGGTCAAGGACATGGTGAGCTTTGGCCGCGACTTTCTGGCACCCGCGGGCTGTGACCACTGGAAGACGAACCTCGGCGGCCGCCCGCCGGGTGGACCGAGCGACGATCAGCTCAAGCGGCTGGCCGACACCCTCAACGAGATCGGCCGGCAGACCAGTGCCCATGGCGTGCGTCTCGGTCCGCATCCGCATATCTGGGGCCCGATGGAACGCGAGCACGAGTTCCGCCGCGTCATGGAGCTCACCGATCCGCGCTATGTCTGGCTGACGCTCGACACCGGACATAATGTGCTCGGCGGCATGGACGTGGTGCAGATGGTCAAGGAATTCCTGCCCCGGATTGCCGAGTTCCATCTGAAGGACACCTACGCGAAGTATCGCGGCAACAAGGCCACGCCGCCGCCGCAGGACTACTCCAGCGGCAGTATCTGGGGCACGATGGGCGCCTACGGTGGGGTGGATTTCCCGGGAATCTTCCAGGTGATCCGCGAACGGAAGTGGAAGGGCTGGGCCATGGTGGATGTCGATGCGCCGCGACCGGGCGACGGCACCGGCAGCATTGGCGATACGCTGGCCGCGAACGTCAACTACCTGCGCAACACGCTGCAGGTGCGGCTGGCCGCGCCACCCGCCGCCAATGCCTGAAACTGAGGATGGAACTGCCCGTGAAATTTTCACCGCGACCCCTTAGGGCTCGGGCCGAAGCCGTCCTGCCGGTGGCAGCTGCAATCTGCCTGGCGGCCACCGGCTGCATCGCGGCGGGCGCACTGCGTGCGCAGGAGGCCGGGCATTCGATCTGGGATGGCGTCTACACGGCCG
>DATNLV010000092.1:0-12663 GCA_035602665.1 Bryobacteraceae bacterium
TAGCCGATACGCGCGGCGCGACGGGACAGTTCGGCGGTCCCTCGATGTTCGCCGGGCAGACTCGCGATTTCCCGATTCCGTTGGGGCCTTGCGCGGTTCCATCGAACGCGAGCGCGTACGCGCTGAACGTCACCGCGGTGCCGAACGCGGCCAGGGATTTCCTGGGATATCTGACGACCTGGGCTACGGGGCAGCTGCGGCCTTTCGTCTCGACGCTAAATTCCTGGACGGGCACGGTGGTGGCGAACATGGCGATCGTTCCGGCGGGCAGCAACGGATCGGTCTCGGTGTTTGTCACGGATCCGGCGGACGTAATCCTGGACACGAACGGGTACTTCGCCGAGCCGGGAGGCACGGGCGCGCTGTCCTTCTATCCGCTGGAGCCTTGCCGGGTGGCGGACACGCGCGGCGGGCCGATACTGGCGGCGGGGACGACGCGGTCGTTCCCGATTCCGGCGGGCGGCTGCCCCGTTCCTCCTTCGGCGGCGGCATATTCGTTGAACGTCACGGTGGTGCCCGTGGGGCCACTGGCGTACTTGACGGCGTGGCCTACGGGATCGGCGCGGCCGTTCGTCTCCACGTTGAACGCTCTGGACGGGGAGGTGACGGCGAACGCGGCGATCGTCCGGGCGGGCACGGGCGGCGAGATCAGCGTATACGTGACCGACCCGACGCACGTGATCCTGGATATCAACGGGTACTTCGCACCGTAGGGGCACGGTCCGCTTGCTGACGCGCGCGGTTCGGTGCTGGTGTGGGTTGACATCGGTCGCGGAGTGCGGTATCCCGATATCTCGAACCTGAGATGACGGCCGATGTCGCAGCGCCGGCGATCGCTCGCCGCGAAATCAGTCCGTGGGCCATCGCCTTGACGGTGATGCTGGGCACGTTCATGGAGGTGCTCGACACGAGCGTCGCCAACGTGGCGCTGCCGCACATTGCGGGCAACCTGGGGGCGACGGTGGACGAGAGCACCTGGGTTCTGACTTCCTACCTGGTGTCGAACGCGATCGTGCTGCCGCTGGCGGGCTGGTTTTCGACGCTTTTCGGGCGCAAGCGATTTTACATGATCTGCGTCGGGCTGTTCACGATCAGCTCATTCCTGTGCGGATTCGCGCCCAGCCTGGGCCTGCTGGTGGTGTTCCGCACGCTGCAGGGAATCGGCGGCGGGGCGATGCAACCGATTTCGCAGGCCATCCTGGTGGAGAGTTTTCCCAGGCACAAGCAGGGCATGGCGATGGCCGTGTACGGCATGGGCGTGGTGACGGCGCCGATCATCGGGCCGACGCTGGGCGGCTGGCTGACGGACAACTACAGTTGGCGCTGGATCTTCCTGATCAATATTCCGGTGGGCCTGCTGTCGATGACGCTGAGCGGGTGGCTGCTGCGCGATCCGCATTACCTGGAGCGCAAGAACCTGCGCCATCTGCGGATCGACTACATGGGGCTTGGATTGATTGCGGTCGGGCTCGGGTTCCTGGAGGTGATGCTGGACAAGGGCCAGCGGGAGGACTGGTTCTCATCCCACTTGATCGTGGTCTCGGCGGTGATCGCGTGCGCGTGCCTGGTGGGTGCGTTCGTCTGGGAGTGGAGGGACAGCGATCCGGTGGTGACGGTCAGGCTGCTGCGCGACCGCAATTTCGGCATTGCCACTCTGGCGATGTTCCTACTGGGATTCGTGCTTTACGGGAGCACCATGCTGCTGCCGGTTTTGTTGCAGACGCTGCTGGGATACACGGCGCTGATGAGCGGGCTGGCGCTTTCTCCGGCGGGTCTGGCGAACCTGGTGCTGCTGCCGGTGGTGGGCAAACTGATTCCGAAGGTGCAGGCGCGATGGCTGGTGATTTTCGGCCTGGTGGTTTCGGCCGCGGGCCTGTTCCAGATGGCGGGCTTCAACACGCAGCTGGATTTCCGTACGGCGATGATGGCGCGCCTGCTGCAGAGCGCGGGGCTCTCGTTCCTGTTCGTGCCGCTGAACACGATCGCCTTCTCGTATATCCCAAAAGAGCGGGTGAATCGCGCGACCGGGATGATCAACCTGGCGCGGAACATCGGCGGCAGTTGCGGCATCGCCATGGTGACGACGATGCTGGCCCGCCGGGCGCAATTTCACCAGAATATCCTGGTGAGCCACCTGACGCCTTACGACTTCGCGTACCGCGAAATGCTGAGCGGGGCGGCCCGGATGACGATGGCGCACGGCACGGCGGCGTCGCTGGCATCGCGGCAGGCCCAGGGAATGCTCTACGGGCTGGTGCAGCGGGAATCGGCGATGATGGCTTTCGTCGACAACTTCTGGCTGTTGGGCGTGACGTTCCTGGCGCTGATTCCGGTGATGCTGATGGTGAAGAGCACCACGCACGGGCGGGTGGCAGGGCGCTGAGACGAGGTCCGCCTGCTGGCGCGGACGAGCCGGAACCAACAGGGCGCAAAGCCGCGGTCAGAATATTGATGGCCGCCGATGGCCGCCGATGAACGCCGATGGGATTCAAAAGACAAGAGGCGCAAAACGTGGCGTCCAAAGAAATCCTGCCAGAAAACGACGCGTTTCAACCTGTAGGTACTGATGGTCGCGGTTCGGTGGTGAGTTTGAGTATATTGGGGACATGCTCAGGGGGACACTGATTGGCGCCGTCGCGCTCGCCGCGATGGCGGTAGAAGCTCCGCATAGCAGAAGCATCTCGATGGAATACTCGGCCTCGATCGGCGCGGTCGCGGCCGGGACGGGGAAGGTGGATCTGTGGATGCCGGTTCCGCACGACGACCCGTACCAGCGCATCGAGGGGCTCGAGGTAACCTCTCCCTACCCGTACGAGATCGCGGTGGATGAGATCGGAAACCACATTTTGCACCTGCGAGTGGACCATCCATCGAGCGAACCGATCCGGGTGACACTGCGCTTCCAGGCGACGCGGCTCGAGCATCGGCAGGAGCTGGCCGTCGCGGCCGGGGCCGTGCGCGAAGAGCCGCCACGGGAGCTGGCGCGGTGGATGAAAGCGGACCGCCTGGTGCCGCTCGACGACCAGATTCGGGCGTGGTCCGACGCGGTGGTTTCGGCGGCGCGGGCGACAACCGATCTGGAGAAGGCCCGCGCCATTTACGACCACGTGGTGGCGACGGTGAAGTACGATAAGACCGGCAAGGGATGGGGCCGCGGCGACATCTACTTCGCGTGCGAAAACCGGCGCGGGAATTGCACCGACTTTCACGCCATTTTCATCGGCTACGCGCGCGCCGCCGGCATCCCGGCGCGGTTCTCGATCGGGGTCCCGCTGCCCGCCGCGCGCGGGGCCGGAGAGATCGCGGGATACCATTGCTGGGCGGAGTTCTACGCCAAAGGCATCGGCTGGGTTCCTGTGGACGCCTCGGAAGCGGCGAAGGATCCGTCGCGCCGCGAGTACTTCTTCGGGGCTCACGATGAGAACCGGGTGGAGTTCTCGCGCGGCCGCGACCTGGTGCTGGCGACGACGCAGAAAGGCGAGCCGCTGAACTACTTCGTTTATCCCTACGCCGAGGCGGACGGCAAGCCGATCGAGGTGGAGTACACGGTCCGGTATCGCGACGTGGCGCCGGCGGGCGCGGTGGCTAGAATGGTGCAGTGATGTCCGCCGCCACTCCATTCGATGAAGGCTCGGTGCGCGGGTTTCTCGAGCGGCCGGCGGGCACGCTGCGCGACGGCCTCGTGCTGACGCACGGAGCGGGCGGGGACAGCCGGATGTCGCTGCTGGTGGCGCTGGCGGGAGCGTTCACGGCCGCGGGGGTGTGCGTGCTCCGCTGCGACCTTCCGTTCCGCCAGAGACGGCCGCACGGGCCGCCCTCGCCCTCGACGGCCGCCGGGGACCGCGCCGGTTTGCGGGACGCGGTTAGGGCGATGGGCGGCATCGTGCCGGGCCGCGTCTTTCTCGGTGGGCAATCCTACGGAGGCCGGCAGGCCAGCATGCTCGCGGCGGAAGCACCCGAACTGGCTGCCGGGCTGCTGCTGCTCTCCTATCCGCTGCACCCGCCGGGGAAGCCGGAGCGGGCGCGCACGGAGCACTTCCCCGCCCTGCGCACTCCCGCGCTTTTCGTCCACGGGCCGCGCGACCCCTTCGCCACGACGGATGAATTGCGCGCGGCGCTGGCCTTGATCCCGGCGCCGGTGGAGATGGTCGAGATCGCGGAGGCGGGACACGATCTGGCGCGCGGCGCTTTCGACGTGGCGGGCCTAGTGGTAGCGCCCTTCCGGAAGCTGGTCGGTGAACGGTAGGCGGAGCCGCGCTACTCGGCGGATAACTGGAGGTGGAGTCCCCTGGCGGAATTGGCCTGCCGGGTTGCCTCACGATCCACGGCGCCGAGCGGCATGCTGCCGGCCGCGCCATCCGCGTCGAGGTAGTGCAGCGTGCTGTCCTGGGCCCACACGGCTACGGCGGGATGGGCGACGTGGTCTTTCCCCACGATGGAGAATTCCGCGGGCGAGCCCGGCTGCGTCTCCGCGGGATTGGTCTTGGTGTAGTCGCGGACTTCGCCTTGCACAATCCGCGGCGGCGCGGGCTGCTCCTCCGGCACCACGACCACCATGCTCGGAGTCGCCTGATAGGGGGCATAGTCGGCGCGTTCGTCCTGATAGGCGCCGGGGAACCAGTAGCCGTAGCCTCCGCCCTGGCCGAGTCCGCGCGAGACGCCGCGAACACCGCGCTGGGAGAAGCCCGGGGCGGTCCCCATCGGAGGAAGGGGCCCGAGGGGCGGGATGCCGACGGAGCTGGGGGGAGCGGCGGGGCGAGCGGGACCACCGGCTCGGACAAAGCTGCCCTCGGAACCGCCTCCGCGCTGGGCGGCGGCAGGCAGCCAAATCAGGCCACAGAGGGCACACGCGGAAATCAACGCCTTCATATGCAGCCTCCTGATCAGAGCGTACCTCCGAACGGGGCGCGGAACAAGGGCGAGCGGTAAACCGGGGCCTCGACCGCGCGAGAGCAGGCGAGACTCACGAGCGCGAACGACGCCCGCGCGGCGGGTCTGGAGACCCGCTGGAGTCCTGCCGGCGACTATGGGACGGCTCTCTGTCTTGTTCCTGTTTGGCCTGGCGGTTTTGTGTCGGCCGAGGTGCTGCGCGCGCGGCTGGCGCAGTACGAACAGCAGGCGCAGGCGAGGTAGATGCTGGGTTCGTGGCGCAGACTCTTAGTCTGCAGCGTCGAGACTCATCTCGACGCAAAAGATGTGCCTCGACACGAGTGTCGAGGCGGCAGGAAGGAGTGCCTGCGCCACTTACGCGGGTGTCCAGTGCATGCGTTCGACGATGGTGGGCGGCTCGTAGGTCTTGCCGCGCGCCAGGCGCAACTCTTCGCGCAAGGTGCTCAGCAGAAGCACGGGACCGAGTATTCCGGCCGACAGCGATGCCAGCGGCCCGAGCGCGCGCTCGATCTCCTGCCGCAGCGCCTTGACGCGCTCGCTGACGGCGGCGTTGGTCTTGCGCAGCTTGTGCTCCATGGCCCATAGCGCGCTGGCGTAGACCAGTTTGAGGGACCTGGCCTCGCGCTCGAAGCGCGCTCGGATGCGGGCGTCGGCGCTGTCTCGGTATTGCTTCCAGCCCTCGAAGGTGGTCTGGCAGATACGGAAGAGGCTCGGTCCGTTCAGCTCGAAATCGCGCAGGAAGGCATAGTCGAGGAACTTCTTCGAATCGTCGCGCGAGATGGCGGCGTGTTTGAAATTGAACTTGAACTGGCCGTGAATATCGGCCAGATCCACGCCATCGAGCAGCCGTCCCTCAGCGTCGATTTCGCTATAGAGCGGCGTGCCGGGGACGGGCGTGTAAAGCATGAACTGGTGGAAGTCCGTGTTGTGACGGACGGCGTGCTCGATCTCGGCCATCATGTTGCCGGGGGTGTGATGCTCGAGGCCCACGATGGTGGAACCGAGCACGCGAATCCCGTGGTGGCGCAACTGGCGCGTGAGCCGCAGGGTGTCCGTACCCTGGAGCTTGTTGTAGTTGGCCTGGGGCGACTCAAGCCCCATCCAGATCCAGGAGACGCCCAGATCGACCAGTTCCTGCATGCTGTACTTCTTGATGGCGTTGGCGGACGAGAAAACGTTGAGGTCCCAACTCTTGCGCTCCTGCTTCATGCGCGCCAGCAATTCGAGAGCGCGCGGCTTGTTGAGCAGGAAGTTCTCGTCCATGATGAAGAACGACTGCATGCCCTGATCGGACTCGGCCTGGCGCATCACTTCGAACAACTCGTCGCCGGTATTGAAGAAATTGATCTGCTTTCCCTTGCCGCCGAAGAACGCGGAGGTGGTGCAGAAATTGCAGCCCATGGGACATCCCACCGAAGGGATGATGGTGGCGGCGGTCGAACCCTTGATGTCGGGAAACGGCAGGCCGAGGAAGCGGCGGCGGAAGCCGGAGGGAATGCTGGGATGAGCGATGGGTGCGGTCTCGTCCTCTCCGAGGTGGCGGCGCATCCAGGCGATGCCTTCGCCGCGGACGAAGTGGTCGGCGTCCACCAGGTTCTCGATGCCGGGGGTCGCGGTGACGTGCCCGCCGATCACGATTTCGGAATGCGGCGACAGTTCGCGCACCATGCGGCACATCTCGCGCACCTTGCCGACGTTCACGATGATGGAAGAGATGCCGACGATGTCGTAATGCTCGGACTGCAACTCGCGGGCGAAGATCTCGCGCGTGGGAAAATCAAGCACCGTACAGGGCGCCGAGATATTGGCCTGGATCATCACGATGCCCCAGGACCGGTGAAACATACGCAGCGAGAAGGCGCCCTGCGCGCGGGTGACCTGGTTGTGGTAAAGCTCCATCGGGTTGATGGAGCGGCTGCCAAACTCGTCGTCCTGCGCGTAGGGGCCGAAAACAGAGGCTAAAAGGACACGGGCACTGCTGCCCTTGGGATGAGGCGACAAAGAAACCCTTTCTTCGGAGAACGGATGAACCTACCAGCGAGGTTCGCGCCGCCGGCCACCGCCACCGCCGCCGCCGCCACGGTTGCCGCTGCGGAAACCACCGCCGCCGCCACCGCCGCCGGGGCCATGGCCGCGCTCGGGCCGGGGCCGTGCTTCATTTACGTTGAGGGCGCGCCCGCCCAGCGCCTGGCCGTTGAGAGCGGCGATGGCGCGATCGGCTTCAGCGCCGTCGGTCATTTCGACGAAGCCGAACCCGCGCGGCTGGCCGGTATCGCGGTCGCGGATCAGCGTGACCTTCTCTACGGCGCCGTAGTTTTCGAACAACGCGCGAATGGAGTCTTCGGTCGCGCCGAAATCCAAATTACCGACAAAGATGTTTTTCACCTTCTCCCTATCTCCTTACGTTGAAACCGGCTTTCGTGGCGAAATGGATCTCGGCCAGTTCGGCTGGGAGCTCAAACGCATTTCCAGTGTAGCAGGTCTCGACCCGCGGTCGAATGTGTTAGAAAGGTGCCAGGAAGCCGCTTTTGCGGCCGTTGAAAAGCAGGGGGGATTATGAATATCGGGATCATTGGCGCGGGCCATATCGGTGGTACGGCCGCGCGCCTGTTCGTGAAGGCGGGGCACGAAGTGGCCATCAGTAACTCACGCGGCCCGGCGTCTTTGCGAAGCCTGGCTTCCGAGATCGGACCCCAGGCGCACGCCATCGACGTGGACGGCGCCGCGCGCTTCGGCAGCATCATTCTGCTGGCGGTTCCGTGGCGTACCCCGGAGGCGCTTCCGGCGCCGGAACTGGTGGCGGGAAAGATCGTCATCGACGCCATGAATCCGTACGGGCCGGCCGGCGAAATCCTGGAACTGGGCGCGACCACATCGAGCGAGGAAGTGCGGAAACGGCTGCCTGGAGCGCGGCTGGTCAAGGCCTTCAACACCATCTACTACCAGCACCTGGCGACGCTCGGCAATACCAAGCTTCCGATTGAAGAACGGTACGCCATTTTCGTGGCGGGCGACGACGCGGAAGCCAAACAAGCGGTCTCGAAGCTGATCGACCAGATCGGCTTCGCGGCTGTAGACACGGGTGGGCTGGTTGAAGGAGGGCGCAGGCAGCAACCTGGCTCGCCCATCTACAACCGCCCCATGACGGCCCAGGAGGCCCGGCGGATTCTGGCGGCCTGGCCGCGGACGGCGGCGGGCTGAGCTTCCGGGCCGACGTGGCGCGGCCGAAACCGGGCATTGGGAATTGCAGTGTGGGGCGGACCCCCAGGTCCGCTCGCGTCCCCCTGGGCCCGCTTTCTCGCTGATCGGTTCGACGACCAGGCCGACGGGGCGTCGGCCGCGGACCAGGGGGTCCGCCCCACGCCACGCAGCGGCGGATCAGGTGGTTACTTCAGCCGGCAGAGCGGGTCGCCGATTACGATGTTCTGCCAGCTGAGCGCGGGAATGGCGAGGTAATAACTCTCGGCGAGCGTTCTGCCGCTCAAGTAGGCGGGGAACAGGAAGTCGGGCCGCGGCGTCAGGCGCAGGTACGGTTCGAAGACGTGTCCGGAAGCGCCGGTGGCGCCCTCATGGATGTAATCCGCCGACAGGGTCTGCGGCGAACCCGCGAACCAGTGCTCCTTGTCCTTCCAGGTGGAGATGTTCCAATTGTCGGGCGGGCGGACGAAGGTGCGTCCGTTGCTCGAAACGAACTCGGTCATGATGGCGCCCGGCAGCCACTCGAATCCGACAAAGCGCCGCTTGCGATTGGGGTCGTTCGATCCCCAGGCGGCGTAGCCGATCACATCGCTCTGGCCGTAGAGAACGTCGAGGGTCTGGTCGAGAACGACCCGATCCTTGGGGAGGCGGAGCGCGGTATTCCGCAACCAGTCGTCGCCGGTCTGGTCGGTTGTCGATTTCATGTCGATCACCACGCGGCCCCGGTTGCGCGCCACCAGAGCGCGTTCGATCATGGCCTTGACGTCCTCGAAATCGTACGCCGCCAGACGGCACACCAGGTAAATGGGGAACCGCGGATGGCTGAACGGAATGTCGCGCATCCCGAAGAACGGGTTCTGGACGGCGCTACGCGTTTCGTGCCGCGGTCCATCGAGATCCTGGTAGAGCAATGCCAGTTCGGAATCGACGGCGGCCTGATCTCCCTCCATTCCGTCGCCGCCGCTGATGCGCAGGGGGACGCCCAGGGTCGTCGCGATGTAGAGGATCTTCTCCTTGAGGTGTCGCGACTTCAGGCAGGCCGCGATCGGCCCGGCGACGGTTTCATCATAGGCGCTACGCGAAATGGTTTCAGCGTCGGGCGCGGTGATAGCGCACACGTTCGATTCGGGGATGCCACGGCGTGTGCGGTAATAATCGCCGATCCGCAGAGAGACCGGCGAGGCGCGATTGACCACGACCAGCACGTTGTCGGGCCCCTGCGCCAGCGCCGCGGCAGCCGCCAGCAACGGAACCAAGGCTCGCCAGTGCATGTTACGAGGTTAGCGGAAAGGCAGCGTGCCCCCGGTGGTGTATACTGACGCGGAAGCGCGAAGGAGGAATCTCGATGAAGGTGGGCTTTTGGCTGGCAGGCCTGGCAGGGGCGGTCGCGGCGTGCGCGCAGACGCTGCCGACGACGTTGCGCGGGGCGGCGGCGCCGATCCCGCTGCTGATCAGCGCGGCGGCGGATGGCAGCGAGGCTTCCCCCGACCCTCTGGCCACGGACCCGGCTTACGGCGCTACGCTGGCCGCGCAGTACAACATGCTCGAACCGGAGAACGCCATGAAGTGGGGCTCGCTGCACCCCAATCCGCCGGGTTCGTCGAATGAGTACAACTTCGCGGCCGGCGACGAACTGGTGGCTTTCGCGCAAGCCAACGGGATGAAGATCCGCGGGCACAACCTGCTGTGGTACATATACAACCCCAACTGGCTCGCCCAGGGCGCATACAGCAGCGCCCAGCTCTACACCATCATGCAGAACCACATCACCACCGTGGTGAACCACTATAAGGGGCAGGTCTTCGCATGGGACGTCGTCAACGAAGCCATTGACGACAACAGCGGCACTTTGCGGAATTCGATCTGGTACAACCAGCCGGGCATCGGCCTCACTGGAAGCGGGTACATCGAGCAGGCATTCCGCTGGGCGCACGCGGCCGACCCCGACGCACTCCTTTTCTATAACGAGTACAGCATCGAAGATCAATCCTGCTGGTTGGGCGTTTCGTCGGGAGATGGCACGAAGTTTCCGGCGCTGTACGCCATGGTTTCGGACTTCGTCTCGCGCGGCGTTCCCATCAACGGCGTGGGTTTCCAGATGCACATCGATGCCGCCGGATGCCCTACCAGCGCCGTGCTGGCGCAGCACATCCAGAAGATCACGGCGTTGGGCCTGGCGGTGCACATCACCGAAATGGACGTGAAGATTCCGGATACCTCGATCTCGTCTCTACAAGCTCAGGCCCAGACGTACCAGCGCATCCTGAATATCTGCCTTCAGAATCCCGGATGCACGGCTTTCCAAACCTGGGGTTTCGCCGACAATCACACCTGGGAGCCGACTAACTTCCCGCTGCCCTTCGATAGCAACTATCAGCCCAAGCCGGCGTTCACGGAGATGATGAACGTGCTAAACGCGGCGCAGCCGCCGCCGGCGTCTTCGTGCACTTATTCGGTCCCATCCGTGGTGAACGTCTCGGGCGCGGGCGGCGTGGCGTCCATCGCGGTGACGACGTGGCCCGCCTGCATCTGGAACATCGCCGGCCTTCCGGATTGGATCGGCGCTCCGGCTGCGGGCAAGGGGGCCGCGATCGTCCCGCTGACGGTGGCGGCCAACTCCGGCGCGGCGCGCTCGGCGACGGTGTCGGTTGCGGGCACTCCGGTGACCGTCACCGAGGATGCCGCGTGCACCTACGCCGTCCACACGGTGTCCGATGGCTTTTCACTCGCCGGCGGCTCCGCTACGATCCCTGTTACGGCCGGCAGCGGATGCCCCTGGTCCGCGTCCAGCACTCTGGATTGGGTGACGTTCACCGGACCGTCATCCGGCTCCGGCGATGGAAGCGTGACGATCCAGGCCGCTCGGGATACCGGCGCCGGGCGCTCCGGCGTCATTACTGTCGCCGGACATACGGTCACCATCTCGGAAGGCGCATTGCGGTTCGTCCCCGTCACGCCTTGCCGCGTCGCCGACACGCGCAATTCCCCCGGAGCGTTCGGCGGTCCCGCCATGACGGCGGCTTCGACGCGCTCGTTTGCGATTCCCGAGAGCGGCTGCGTCATCCCCGCGACTGCCCAGGCATACTCGCTGAACGTGACGGTGGTGCCTCCGGGGGCGCTTTCGTATCTGACGCTGTGGCCCGCCGGCCAACCGCAGCCGATGGTCTCGACCTTGAACTCATTCCAGGGCCTGGTGGTGGCGAACGCCGCCATCGTGCCCGCGGGCGAGGGCGGAGCGGTGAACGTCTACGTGACCAACCCCACCCACGTGGTCCTCGACATCAACGGCTATTTTGATTCCGGGTCCGGCGGTTCGTACTCGTTCTATCCGGTTTCGCCTTGCCGCATCGCGGACACGCGCGGCACCGCGGGCCCGTTCGGAGGTCCCGCGTTGACGGCCGGCGAGAGCCGCGATTTCGCGATCCTGGCGAGCGGCTGCACCATCCCCAACGTGCCCAGCGCCTACTCGCTGAATGTCACGGCGGTTCCGGCCGGGTATCTGGGATTCCTCACCACATGGCCGGAGGGAGTGGCGCGGCCGCTGGTCTCGACGCTGAATTCCTGGACGGGCAAAGTGGTGGCCAACGCCGCCCTGGTTCCCGCGGGGACCAACGACTCCGTCTCGGTCTACGCGAGCAACCCGACCAACGTGGTCCTGGACATCAACGGCTATTTCGGGCAGTTCGGCAACCCGGGCGCGCTGTCGTTCTACCCGGTGGCGCCGTGCCGCGTCGCGGACACGCGTGGCGGCAGCGGACCCTTGGGCGCGCCGATTCTCGAGGCCCAGACTTCGCGATCGTTCCCGATTCCGTCGGGCCCGTGCGGCATACCCGCGAATGCCTCGGCCTATTCCATGAACGTTACGGTGGTGCCCGACGGCGTTCTCCCGTACTTGACGGCCTGGCCGACGGGATCGACTCAGCCGATGGTCTCGACCCTCAACTCCTTCGACGGGACGGTGACCGCCAACGCGGCTATCATTCCGGCCGGCGAGAATGGGGCGATCAGCATCTACGTGGCGGGGCGCACCCACGTGATTCTCGATATCGACGGGTATTTCGCGCCGTAGAGAGGCGGCCGCGCTTCAGAGAAGGCGATCGAGGACCAGGGTTTCGAACGACTTGACGCGCTCAAAGACTGCGTCGTTCGTGATGAAGGCGGTTGCGGAGTCCTTAGGCGATGGCCGGCGCGAAGGCGCGCCGCCACGGCGGCGATCTCCAGGTTCGGTGCGTCACGGTCAGAAGATTGATGGCGCCGCCGATGAACGCCGATGGGATTCAAACAACAAGAAGTTCGAGGCGATTTAGGACTCCAGCCACGCGCCCGCCAGCATTGGCGCAAAACGTGGCCCCAAAGAAATCCTGCCGGAAAACGACGCGTTTCAACCTTGAAGGTACTGGCGGTCGCGGCTCGGTAACACGGGTCCGCTCTCTCACGGTCGCGGTTTCCATGAGAAGGCTCCTCGAGTCAAGGAAAATCGTGATCGACGGATGTTTTTGTTTTGGCCTTTGCATGAGCCCCCTTTCCCTCATCTGAGGGACGCATTCGGAACGGCCCGGAGCGGTCAAGGGCGCG
>DATNLV010000102.1:0-7623 GCA_035602665.1 Bryobacteraceae bacterium
CGGAAGAGCTGCAGGCGTTCGACCAGGGAGAGATGGTGCGCCTCGCAGTACTCGTCGATGGGCACTCCCTCCACCAGCTCCATAACCACATAGGGAAGGCCATCTTCGGTACTGCCTCCGTCCAGAAGGCGCGCGATATGAGGATGGTCGAGCGTGGCCAGAATCTGGCGCTCGGCCTTGAAACGCCGCAGGCCGGAGCCGGTATCGAAGCCCCTCCGGGCGATTTTGACCGCGACCTGCTTTTGATACTGGTCGTCGGCGCGCACCGCGCGGTACACTTCGCCCATTCCTCCCGAGCCCAGTTCCTCGACGATTCTGTACGGCCCGATCAGCCGCCCCAACAAGGCGGGCCTGCCCTCGGGGCTGGCGCTGTCCCCGGGAATCGTCCTCAGAAAACCGGCATCGATCTCACCGTGCGAGAGGACGTAGGATTCCACCTCCTCGCGCAACGCAGGGTCGTTCGCCGAGATCCTGTCGAGATATTGGGCGCGTTGGTCAGGGTCGAGATCGAGGACCGCGTACAGCACTTCCCTGACCTCGGCCCAGCGCTCGGGGGTCATGCCTCGAGTCCGGTGATTTCCCGGTGTAGCCAGACTCGCGCCGTCGCCCAATCGCGTTTCACGGTCGCCGGCGACACGCCCAGAACGGCCGAGGTTTCTTCGATCGAGAGTCCGCCAAAGAACCGCAGCTCGACGATCCGGCTTTGCTGTTGGTCGAGGCGCGCCAACCCGTTCAACGCCTCATCCAGTGCCAGCACGTCGACGCTTTGGGTCTGGGGGAGCGCGATCCGCTCGTCCAGCGTCACCCGGCAGGCCGAGCCGCCGCGCTTGCCGGCGCGATGCCGGCGCGCGTAGTCCACCAGGATCTGGCGCATGAGTTGCGACGCGACCGCCAAAAAATGCGCCCGGTTCTCGACCTGCAAGTTCTGCGCGGCGAAGCGAAGGTAGGCCTCGTGAACCAGCGCGGTGCTCTGGAGAGTGTGATCGGAACGCTCGCGGCCCAGGTGATAACGCGCCAGCCGGCGCAACTCGTCATAGACCAGCGGCATGAGCGATTTCAGCCCTTCGGTGCGCTTCGGCGGAACTCCGCTCACAGCCCAGTCTCCTCTATGGCCCAACAATATCCCGCCGAGGTTGGACAAGTCAACCGCCGGCGGGGGGAGGGCTTCAGCCCCGCCCATCACCGGTTCCGCATCCGCAGGGAGCGAACAAAGTGGGTTCGTCCATAAGCTTTCAGCATCGCGGGACTCAGGCGCCGTGGGGCGAGTAGCCCGCGCGCGCTGTACCAGCAAAGTACCCGGTACCGCTTCCGGCCCGAACGGTAGGATCGCGCGTCTGAAATACAGCGCCAGCCAGCGTTGTGAATGCTACACTGGGCAACGGAGTAAGGAGTTAGACGTCTTAAAGTCGTTAACCGCAAACGCGAAAAGGAGACTGGCAGGATGAAACGCGCATTCCTGGCGGCAATCGCCGCCGTGGCCGTTGGCGGAGTGGCTCAGGCGACCATCGCCCCGATTAACCCCGGGGACACTGTCATTACGCAGACTGTGAACTTCAGGATCGTGGGTGGAAACGACAGCGGACCCAACGGCACAAATGACGACGCGGATCTATTCGGCGGCGGCGACCTGCTCAATGCCACAGGGTCCTTCACATTCAGCTACGACGCCACATACATGGCGGGTGGCTACTCCCCCGGCATAGGGTCCAGCGTGTCGGAAACCAGCGATCCGGATGCCTTCCAAGCCAGCCTCACAATCGCTGGCAACACGCTCTCCGTGGGAGCGGGCGATTTCGGCGCGGTGGGACTCTGTCTAACCGCTAGTAGCAGTTGCATCGACGCGAACGGCATCGTCGTCGTGGTCGACACGGCTGGGAACGGCTTACTGGCGGGCGCCCTTGGGCCAGTCGCCGGATACGACGTCAACAGCCAGTCGGACATTTCGACTCTGTGGGGCGGTTCCGGCACTCAATACGAATTTGAAGCGATCACTGGTGGCTCTATCGATATCCTGTACGGGTCTCAGGGGACGACGCCCGAGCCCTCGACATGGTTCTTTCTACTGACGGGGCTGGCTGGGGTGGCCACGCTGAAACTCCGGCGCAGATCGACCGGCCGGTAATAGATCGACGCGGCGAAACGCCAATCACACGGATCGAGTTTCTCGATTTGCCCGCGCCTCAGCAATTTGCGCATTTTGAGGGAGCCGGTCTCCGCACCCGCCGGGCGTAACCTCGTGCAGGTGATGTCCGACAAAACAAAACAGGCCAACAAGGTCCACTGCTGTCCAAATCGCTTCGACGAACCGAGCGCGGCGCTGAAAACACAGGCCATATTGGCTTCGTTTTGTTTTTCAGCCCACGTGCCTCCCACCACCCCAAACCCTCACTCCAGACCCGAAAACCCCCGCTCTCCCGCCCCCGCCTCCAGCGTTATAATGACTCCAGGGCCATTCCTGGGGATGCGCAAAAATTACTGCGGAATCGTAATCCGCGCCGCGAGCATCTCAAGAGGTGCAAGCCTGCCTCTGATGATGCGCGACTACCTCGAACTCACCAAGCCCACCATCACGTGGCTGATCCTCGGCAGCACCGCCGTGGGCTACTATTTCGGACTCGGCGGCGGCGACGCGCGCTGGTTCGTGCTATTCAACACCCTGCTGGGAACCGGCCTGCTCGCCTCCGGCACCGCCACGCTCAACGAGTGGTACGAGCGCGACGCCGATGCCAAAATGCGCCGCACCGAGGCCCGGCCCATCCCCTCCGGACGCGTCACCCCCGGCCGCGCCCTGGCGTTCGGCATCGTTCTTTCGATACTCGGATTCGCCGATCTCGCCCTGGCCGTCAACCGCGTGGCTGCCCTCTGGGGACTGGCCACGCTCGCGACATACCTGCTCCTCTACACGCCGCTCAAACAGCGCACCCCGCACGCCACCACCATCGGCGCGTTTCCCGGCGCCATGCCGCCGCTGATAGGATTCGCGGCCGCGGCGGGCGGCCTCTCCGCGCAGGCCTGGGTGCTGTTCGCCATCCTCTTTCTGTGGCAGTTCCCGCACTTCCTCGCCATCGCCTGGATGCATCGCGAGGACTACGGGCGCGCCGGAATCGTGATGCTGCCCGTGGTCGAGCCCGACGGCAAATCGACCGCCCGCCAGATCGTCATCGCCTCGCTGCTGCTCATCCCCGTCAGCCTCGCGCCGGGCCTGCTGCACATGACCGGCACGCTCTATCTTTACGGCGCGCTGGCGCTGGGCCTCGCATTTCTGACCGCCGGGCTACGCGTCGCCTTCGATCGCACGCGCCTGCGTGCGCGGCAGGTGCTCCTGACCTCGGTCGTCTACCTGCCTCTACTTTATGGTCTGATGTTGTTGGACAGGCCGTGATCGTCTCCGTCGAAAATCTGACTCGCCAGTACGGCGCCCGCACTGCGCTCGCAGGCGTCTCCTTCCAGGTTCGCACCGGCGAGATCTTCGGCGTCCTCGGCCCCAACGGTGGCGGCAAATCGACCCTCTTCCGAATCCTCGCGACCATGCTCGCACCCTCCACCGGCAGCGCCAGCGTCGCCGGCTTCGACGTGGAACGCCAGCCCGCCGAAGTCCGTCGCCGCATCGGAGTCGTCTTCCAGTCGCAGAGCCTCGACAAGAAGCTGACCGTATTCGAAAACCTGCGCGCCCAGGGACAACTGTTCGCCATGCACGGCCGCGCGCTCGCCGAGCGCATCGAGGAAGTCGCGTCGCGCCTCGGCCTCGCCGACCGTCGTAACGATCTGATGGACACGCTCTCGGGTGGCCTCCGTCGCCGCGTCGAGATCGCCAAAGGACTGCTGCACCGCCCCACCGTGCTCCTCATGGACGAGCCCTCCACCGGCCTCGACCCCGGCGCGCGCCGCGAGCTCTGGCAATACGTCGAAGAGCTGCGCGACCGCCAGGGCATCACCGTCCTGGTGACCACGCACATCCTCGACGAGGCCGACCGCGCCGACCGCCTCCTCCTGCTGCACGAAGGCAAGGTGGTCGCCGAAGGCGCGCCCGCCGACCTGAAGGCGCGCATCGGAGGCGACGTGGTGATCCTCGATGTGGACCAGCCCGCGCTCCTGCTGCCGGACCTTCGCGCGCGCTTCGGCGTCGAAGGTGTCGCGCAGAACGGCTCTGTGCGCGTCGAAATCGGCAACGGCCACCGCTTCATCGCCGAGGCCGTGGAGGCCTTCCCCGGCGCGATCCACTCCGTGGCGCTGCACAAGCCGACCCTCGAAGACGTCTTCCTGGACGAGACCGGAGCGAACCTGACATGAGCTTCTGGCTCCCCGTCTGGGCTTTGTGGACGCGCGACCTGGTGCGCTTCTGGCGCGAGAAGGCGCGAGTGGTGGGCTACGTCGGTTCGCCGCTGCTCTTCTGGCTGCTGATCGGCTCCGGCTTCGGCGACCTGGCCTTCTTCTACCCCGGAGCGCTGGTGCTCACCGTGATGTTCTCCGCGGTGTTCTCCACCATGTCGCTGATCGAGGACCGCCGCGAGGGCTTCCTCCTCTCGATGCTGGTCTCGCCCGCGCCGCGCAGTTCCATGGTGCTCGGCAAAATCGCGGGCTCCGCAACGCTGGCCTGGCTCCAGGGCCTGGTCTTCCTCTGCTTCGTCCCCGCCACCGGTCACACACCCGGCGCCGCCGCGCTGCTCGAGGCCGCGGCCGTGATCGGGCTCATCGCGTTCATGTTCACGGTGGCCGGATTCGTGATCGCCTGGCAGATGGAATCGACGCAGGGCTTCCACGCGGTGATGAACCTGGTCCTGCTGCCGTTGTGGCTGGTGTCGGGCTCGCTCTTCCCGATCGCGAAAGCGCACGGCTGGGTGCAATGGCTGATGCGCGCCAACCCGGTGACCTACGCAGTCTCCGCGTTGCGCGCCCCGCTCGAAGGCCACGCCGGAGTCCCCGGTCCCGCAATGAGCGTGATCGTGACCGCATCCTTCGCCGCCGTGCTCTTCGCAATCGCGACGGCGTCCGCGACCCGAAAGACGACGAGGGCCTTCGTGTGAAACCGCTCGTCGCCGCGGCCCTGTTGCTCGGCCTCGCCGGCTGCGCGCGACACGAGACGATGCCGGTCTACGGTCGAGTGCCCGCCTTCGTCCTGACCTCGCAAACCGGTGCGACCTTCGACAGCAAGACCCTTGAAGGCAAGATCTGGGTGGCCGACTTCTTCTTCACCACCTGCATGGGCCCCTGCCCGCGCATGTCGGCCCAGATGCACTCAGTCCAGAAGCGCAACGCCGACCTCAAAGACGTGCGCCTGGTTTCGTTCTCGGTGGATCCGCAGCACGACACGCCGCCGGTCCTCGAGGCCTACGCAAAGCGCTTCCGGGCCGACCCCACCCGCTGGTATCTCCTTACCGGCTCCCCCGCGACGCTCAACACCCTAGACCGCGACGCCTTCAAGATGGGCAGCGTAGACGGCACCTTCCAGCATTCGACCCTCTTCGCCCTAGTGGACCGCCAGGGCTTCATAAGAGGTTACTTCCACACCGAAGAAGGCGAGACCCTAGATCCGTTGATGGCCGCCATACGTGTGTTGGAAGTGGGGCAGGCGTCCACGCCTGCAGCGGGTCTCCAGACCCGCCTCCCCGCCGTCAACGCCATCCTGAACGGCACCGCCGCCGTCCTCCTTGTCTGGGGCTACACCCTCATCCGCCGAGGCCGCAAGCGCACGCACCGCAACGTAATGCTAGTGGCCTTCACCGTCTCAACTCTCTTCCTGATCTGTTACATCATCTACCACGCGCAAGCCGGCGTAGTGCGCTTCCAGGGAACGGGCCCCATCCGCACCCTCTATTTCGCGATCCTGATCACGCACACAATGCTCGCCGCCGCCGTCCCGCCACTCGCCATCGTGACCCTCTCGCGCGGCCTGCGCTCGCGCTTCGACCGCCACCGCGCCATCGCGCGCTGGACTCTGCCCATCTGGCTCTACGTCAGCGTCACGGGAGTGGTTGTGTACTGGATGCTGTACCGGATGTAGCCCGCCGCCCGCCGAAGACCGCCAGCTCGAACGCCTTGAAGTAACAGTCCACGTCGGTGAAACCGATCGCCCGCAGCCACTCGCACTGCGCTTCGACCGGCGCCAGGATGTTGGCGTCCTTATCGGCGCGCCGGTAGTACGTGCTCTCGATCTCCGCTCGCGGCACCCCCGGCTGCCACCGCTGCAAGCCGTCCAGAAACGCTTCGTCGTTCATACGCGCCAGCCACGGGGACCCGGGCGCCACGTGCTCCACGTTGACGAAGATCGCGCCCGGCGCAAGCAGCTCGTGGATCTCCGCGTAGATCTCCTTCTTACGTGCATCGGGCTGGTGGTGGATCGAGAACCCCGACACCACGGCATCGAAGGGAGTGAACGGAGCGACGGCGTTCGTCCAGGACGGCTGGCCATAGTCCACGCTCTGAATCTCCACGCGAGCGACCCGATCCGCGAAGCGCTTCCGCGCCGCATCGAGCATCGGCTCGGAGAAATCGAGCAGCACAGCCCGCGCCTCGGGATAGCGGTCCAGAATCGCCGCCGCGAGCACTCCATCGCCGCATCCCAGATCGAGGATACTCCCCACCGGCCGCTCGCACGCGGCGATGAGCCGCAGCATGATGTCGATCTGCGCCTCGGCGAATGGGATGGCGCCGCGAACACCTTCCAGAAAGGTGGCCGCCAGCTCGGAGGACTTCCAGACAGCGTCGGTGGGCTTGCCCATTCCTCAGTGTAAGACAGCGCTCTCCGGGCCTGCTAGAATCCACTCATTATGGCTCTTCGCGTGGACCCCAATGCCGAACGCCGGACCTCCGCCGGCTTTCCCACTACCATCGTCATCGCGCTGGTGGTCGCCGCGGCGGTCGCGGTGGCCGTGTTGGTGCTGACGCGCGGCGGGGCGCCTCAGGAGCCGGCCCCGGTGCTCACGCCCGAAGCGCGCGCCTATGTTCACGCCGGCTACCTCGGCTTGAGCGAAGTCAATATGAGCGCCAAGCAGAACTTCGCCGGACAGACGCTGGTGGAGGTCACCGGCAAGATCACCAACACCGGCAACCGCATGCTCAAGCAGATCGACCTCAACTGCGTGTTCCGCGATCCCTCGGGCCGCGTGGTGCTGCGCGACCGCGTGTCCATCGTCAAAGAGCGGCTAGGCGGCCTCAAGCCCGGCGAGACGAAGGATTTCCGGCTGCCGTTCGACACCATTCCCGAGAGCTGGAACCAGGTGCTCCCCGAGCTGGTGATCGCTCAGATCACGTTCGGGTAGCGAACTGCAGCATCATCGCGAACGACGCCACCGTCAGCGCGATCGCAACGAAGGCCGCGGCCCGCCAGAAGCGCTCGGCGAAGCCGCCGGCCAGCTTCGGGGTCCCGGCGACGTAGGCTACGCAAAAGCCGCCCACCAGGCCGCCGATGTGCGCCGCCTGGTCGATGAACGGGATCAGGAATCCGATCACCAGCATGTAAATGACCCAGCGGACGTACATGCCACGCATCGCGGCGGCCGCGGGGTTCGCGCGATTGCGCACGCCCAGGGCAATCATCGCGCCGATCAGCCCCATGATGCCGGCCGAAGCGCCCACCGAGAGGCTGTTCGACCACATCGCGCTAAGAAAGAAGCCAGCCACCGA
>DATNLV010000129.1:0-6986 GCA_035602665.1 Bryobacteraceae bacterium
GTAAGCGATCTCCCGGATCGTCTGTGCGATTCGTCCGATCGCGCCCACCTGTGCAATCAGCCCCTTGGAAGCCTTCCGGCTGTCGGCCACCGACTGGGCAAGCCCGTTCAGCTTGCCGCCGACGGCCTTCATGGCCCGATCGGTCTCTCCAGCCAGCTCCATCAGCGATTCGGCGTGCTCCGACGCGGCCTTGCTCATGCTCCCGATAACCTGTTCGGCGAGTTTCCCGTCACTGATGTTGCGCCAGGAGGCATGGAACGCGATGACGTTCCCGGCCGGATTGCAGACCGGCATGAACTTCAAGGCGAACGTCACACCGCCCAGGAGCAGTTCCGTGCTGTGCTCGCGCGCCGGATCGGCGGCCAGGCCGCGGAAAATACCCCGAATGCGCTCCGGGTCTTTGTGAAACTGATGAATCGAACAGCCGAGAGCTTTTCGTACATCCGCCCCTCTGAGGAGAGGATTGAGCCGGCGGTGATTCAAGCTCATCGCTTCCAGAGCGGCGCGGTTCATGAAGAAGATGCGGTTTTCCATGCTCTCGTCGGCCTCGCACAGCATTTCGAGGCTCAAGAGTGGCTCGAGCAGGACCCGCGCGTACTCCAGCAGCCGTTCTCGTTCGGAGTTTGCTTGCCGCTGCTTCGGAGATGTCGCGGCGGGCGCCTGGGACTCGGCCGCGAGCGCGGCAGAGCCGGCGCCACCCCGGCGGGGCCGTGCCGATTTGGAAGGCTTCGGGTTCGTTTCGTTCCTGGCCCGACGGCGATTGGGGATAACCATGCTAGCCATTTGAAAGCTCCTTTTACCGGGAAATTGCGGCTCCGACGGTCAGACCGTCGAACCAGTCGAGGAAGCGTCCGACGTTCTTGCCTGAATAAATCGCTCCGTGCTGAGGACACAGGTAGTCGATATCCAACTGGCGAACACGGTCGATCCAATCTTTCTTGGCGGCGTTAGAGGGCATCCATCGGCGATGAAAGAACTCGGCGTGTTGGATGTGCTCGTCAAAGTCCCTGGCCGATTCCGCTCCCTGGTGCCCGCCGATCCAGATGCTGTGACCGGCCGGCAGGAGGGCCGTTCCAACATCGCCACTGAAGAAGACCTTCGCCTCCGGGTCGTAGACATGAAAATTCGCCGACGCGTGCAAATAGTGAGCCGGGATGAACTCCAGTTTGTGGCCGCCGACAACCATGTCTCCGCCTTCATCCGGGATACCGATGAGCTCCGCGTCGAGGGCGCCATAGTGGCGGATGAAGCCTTCCCAGAGGCTGGGTATGTGCCATTGCACCTTGTCATTGCAGGCGTTCCACAGCGGAAGGCTGGACGCGATATCCGGATCCTGGTGCGAGACAAAGGCCTTGGCCACGGAGGTCGGCGCCACCACCTCGGCTACCGCCGCCAGGACCTGCGGGAAGATCTCGAAACCGCCCGGGTCCAGAATCGAGCTCTGGCCGTTGGACTCCACGATATACACGTTCGAATCGATGACCCGGCGCTCCTCCTGGTCATACAACACCCACCAGCGATGCTTCCCCGCTTCAAACACCGGCGCTGCTTTCATGCAGTACCTCCTCCAGTTCGGCGCGATATCTCCAGATCGCATCTTTAACCTTGGCCACCGCCAGACCCATCTCGTGCGAGACGCGCATCAGGGGCGCACCGCTCTGCTCCGAGAGCGCCGCCTCGATCCGGCCATTGGTCACGACGTATTCCTGCTCCGTGATGCCCTCCTGCAGCCGGGTCACCGTTTCGACCAGGTGGCGGAGAATCGCGATTCCTTCGGCTTCTTCCGCTTCCGCGTCGCGCCGCCAGTTCCCTTCCGATTGCGAAAGGAAGGCGCTCGAACGGCCGTTCGCGCCCACCAGCGCCGCGGTGCGACGGAACATCTCCGTCAGGCGGGCATGCTGCAAAACGTGCATCTGCACCCGGACCAGTGGCGCTACCGATTGCTGTAATGGCGCCGCCGCGGCCTTCAGATGCACCGCCTGCTCACGGAACGCCTGGGCAACCACGCCATAGCTCGCCAGCTTGTTCCCGTGCCGCTTGACCAGAACCATGGCATTCAGGGCGCGGCGGTCGATGTCGCGCAGCGAGCGTTCGATGATGCGCCGCGTGCCGGAGGACGCATCCATGATTCGCATAATGCGCTGAATGTCCATCAACGCCCCCCTTCCAGAGCGGCGGCGGCTGCGCCCAGGGCTGCCGCATCCAGAATCAGGACCACGTTGCCCCGTCCGGAAATCGTGGCGCCCTGGTACAGGCTGGAGCCTTCGAGAAAATCGATGGGCTTCACCACGGAGTCCTCGTTGCCCAAGACTTCCGAGACGACAAACAGACCGCGTTCGGTCAACACGCCCTCGACGGTCTCGCGACCGAGACGCAGCGGCCGGCCCTGCAGGATCCCGCCCAGATCTACAACCGGCACTGTGTGCGTGCCATCCAGGCGGTAGGTCACCCGCCCGGCGAGCCGGTGCACCCGGTGCTCTTCAATATCCGTCAAGCTATCGATGGCGGAGATGGGCAGCGCATAGATGTCCTGGCGAACCCGCAGGTAGAGCACCGGAAGCACGGCCAGCGTGAGCGGAAACTCCATGGCCACCCGCGTACCTTTCCCCACAGTGGTGTCGATCGAGAGGCGGCCCCGCAGCTTGTCGGTGGTTTCCTTGACTACGTCCATGCCCACGCCGCGTCCCGAGAGATCCGTCGCCTTGTCCTTGGTGGAGAAGCCCGGACGGAAGACCAACTCAAGAGCCTCCTGCTCGGAAAGGCGAGCGCCCTGCTCCGGGGTGATCACTCTTTTCTCGATCGCCTTCTGCACGATCAGCCGGCGATCAATGCCTTGGCCGTCATCGGAAACTTCGATCCGCACCCGGTCGCCCAGGTGAATCGCTACGACTCGCAGCACGGCGGCGGGGACTTTGTTCGCGCTCTTCCGGACCTCCGGCAACTCGATGCCGTGATCGAGACTGTTACGCACCAGATGCGTCATCGGACCCGACAGAGCGTCCACTACCGTCTTGTCGATTTCCACATCCTCGCCGACAATCTCCAGCCTGACCTCCTTATTCAGCTGATGCGAAAGGTCGCGCACCACCCGCGGCAGCTGCTGGAACAGGCGCCGGCATGGCTGCATGCGCAGGCGCATGACCGTGCGCTGGAGATCACTCACCCGCAAGTCCATCTCCCGCGCGATCCGGGACATGTTCTCGTCTTCCTTGCCCAGCCCGCCTACCGCGGAGGTGAGGCGGTTCCGCAGCAGGACCAGTTCTCCAACCTGATTCATCACCGCATCAAGCCGATCTGCGTCCACGCGCAGCGAGCTCTCGGCCGTTTCAGCACCCCTGGGAAAGGACCGGGGAGCGGGGGCAACCGCGGATGTACCGGCTTGGGGCGCCGGGGCGTTCGCGTCGGCAAGGTTCGATTGCGCCTGACCAACCACGGTCTCGGCACCGGCCGTAGCGGATGCGATCGCGGCTAGCGAGTCTCCGCAGTCAGACTCCGGGCCCGCCAGCATCTTGATCCTCTGACTCAGATCGGCGGGGCCGGGGCCAGGCGCCCGTTCCTCCGCAAGCGCCTGAAGCATGGTGCTCACGACGTCGCTGCCGCTGAGGATGGCGTCGATGCGGGCAGACGTCACCGGCAGCTTATGCGAGCGGAGTTTATCCAGAAGATCTTCGAGATCGTGAGCCCAACTCACCAGATGGCTCGCGCCCACAAAGCCCGCCCCGCCCTTCATGGTGTGAAAGGCCCGGAAGATCGATGCGAGCGCTTCATCGTTGCCGGGATCTGCCTCAAGGCTCAGGACGTCTTGCTGGGCCTTTTGTAGCAGTTCTCGCGCTTCCGGTAAGTAGTCCTGCAAGAATTCCAGTTCCAAGGCGGCACCGCACGTTCTATCGGCTGCCGCAAAGAACTCCTGTAGGCTATTCCACGGAAGGCTCGCCGCTCTGGGATGCCTTCAGGATCTCGATCATCGTGGCGGGAGTAACGATCCGGGCCGGCTTGTGGCGCTTCAGCGCGAGGAGTTCCTTGTCGCCGGTAACGAGGAACTCGGCGTGGCCGGCTTCAACCAGCGCGAGCAGGTAACTGTCCTTTGGGTCCGGCGCGACAGGGTCCGAGGGCAGGTCCCGGTAAAAAGAAGAGAAGTCCCGAATCCCCGCCGCGAGCAATTCGGCCGCGCTGGCACGGAGTCTGGCCCGGAAGAACGGCCGGGCGGCGACTTCGCGGAGTTCCGCTACGAGAGCGTCACAGGCGACCAGCGTGAACGCCTTGCGCTCCCAGGCGTCGAGGAGCTGGGCCGGCGCACCCAGGGGCGAGAGCAGGCCGGAGAGCAAGATGTTCGTATCGAGGATGAGCCGCATCAGGGCCGCTGAGCGCGCTCCCGGTAGTGTTTCGCGCGGACGTCTTCGACAGCCTCGTCAATCATCTTCTGAAGCTCGTCCGGGGAGACATCGGAGAAGGCCTCGCGGGCTTCGCGGACGGTCTGATGAAAAATGCGCCAGCGGACGGCCTCTTCGATGAATTTCGAAATGTCCCCCTTGCGCATGCCCTGAGCGCCCAGATAGGAGCGCAAGGCATGGTCGGCCTCTTTGGACCAGGTAATGGTCAGGCGGGTCGTTTCCGGCTCGGGCATCTCACCCCTCGTCGTATAAGCATATATCTGCTTATCAGCATAAGCTACTGCCGGGCTTCCGTCAACCACGCCCTGACCGTGAGGCCACAGCGACTGCCGAACCCGGATCGCCCGTCGAGGTAGACTCAAGTCCGGAAGGGAGTGCGTATGGACCCGGGAGAGCTTGCTGCGACAGATGTGGAATGGCGGGAGGCTGCCGCCCAGATCGACGATTGCGAGTACCTGTTTGTCCACAGCATTCGTGAGATTGAGGAGCTGACCCTCGAATTGACGATAACGGAGGCAAAACCGCAGACCCAGGTCCTTGCGCCGAGAGACGCAAGCGACCTTGAGCAACTCCGAGCCGGCAGCTGGCCAATCGAAACGGATGAAACATGCCGCTCGTTCCGACTGGTCTTCGACAGAAGCCGGATGGTTTCGTACACGGTGCTCAACGAGTCGTACGGAAAGTATCCGGAGTCGCCGGAGCAGTTCACCGGCAAGCTGTTTCGCGTTTTCTCATGGTCCCACCTGATGGAGTTCACGAAGCGCACCAGCTATGCATCTAATGAATATCCAGGCATGCTGCAGCACTACCAGATCGCCTGTCTCAATCACGTCGTGGACGTGATCTGCACGGGACCGCCGAGGATCGCCGTCGGACGCGTAGCGGCTCGCTAGCCCTACCCCTTCACCGACTGCACGGGCGTCTGCGCGAACCGCTTGACGAAGTTCGTGTCGAACTGCCCGGCGATGAAGTCGGGGTCCGCCAGAATCCGCTGGTGCAGCGGGATGGTCGTGTAAATCCCCTCCACCACGAACATCTCGAGCGCCCGGTTCATCCGCGCGATGGCCTCGGTGCGGTCGTTGCCGTAGGTGATCAGCTTGGCAACCAGCGAATCGTAGTAAGGAGGAATCACGCAGTCCGTGTAAGCCGCCGTATCCACCCGCACGCCCACGCCGCCGGGCAGGTTCAGCCCCGTGATGCGGCCCGGACAAGGCGCGAAGGTCTGCGGATGCTCGGCGTTGATGCGGCACTCCAAAGCATGTCCGCGCACCTGCAGCGGCCGCCGCAGAATGTCGTCGAGGCGCGCGCCGGCGGCGATCAGGATCTGGCTCTTCACCAGGTCCACGCCCGTGACCCATTCCGTGACCGGATGCTCCACCTGGATGCGGGCGTTCACCTCGATGAAATACAGCTCGCCGTCCTCATCCATCAGGAACTCGACCGTGCCGGCGTTCACGTAGCCGGCCTCCCTCATGGCGGCGCGGAGAGCGCAGGCAATCCGCTCGCGGGTCTCGGCCGTCAGCGAGGTGGAAGGCGCTTCCTCCACCAGTTTCTGGTGCCGCCGCTGGATGGTGCACTCGCGCTCGCCCAGTACCTCGACGTCGCCGAATTGATCGGCCAGGAACTGGAACTCGATGTGGCGCGGGGCCTCCACGTACTTCTCGATATAGACGTTGGGGCAGTCGAAGCTGGCGCCGGCTTCCTGCTGGGCCTGGACGATCTGCGCCGGCAGCTCGTCGGGCCCGCGCACGATGCGCATTCCGCGCCCGCCGCCGCCCGCCGAAGCCTTGATGATGACCGGATAGCCGATCGCGTTGGCCAGCGCCAGCGCCTCGTCCGCGCTGCGAATGATGCCCTCCGACCCCGGAAGCACCGGAACGCCCATGTCCTTCATGAATGTGCGGGCGCGCTCCTTGAGCCCCATCATGCGCGTCACCGCCGGCGGAGGGCCGATGAACTTGATCTCGGAAAGCTCGCACACCTCGGCGAAGTCGGCGTTCTCGGAAAGAAACCCGTAGCCGGGGTGCAGGGCATCCACGTTGGTGATCTCGGCCGCGCTGATGACCGACGGAATGTCCAGGTAGCTGAGCGCGCTCTTGGCCGGGCCGATGCAGATGGCTTCATCGGCGAAGCGCACGTGCAGGCTGTTGCGGTCGGCCTCCGAGTACACGGCCACCGTCTTGATGCCCAGGTCCTTGCAGGCGCAGATGACGCGGAGGGCGATCTCTCCACGGTTGGCGATAAGGATCTTCTCAAACATGCGCGCGGAGCCTCAGAGCGGGCGAATGGCGAACAGCGCCTCGCCATACTCGACGGGCTGAGCGTTATTGACGAACTTGGTGACCACGGTACCGGAGATCTCGGCCTCTATCTCATTCATGAGCTTCATGGATTCGATGATGCAGAGCACGTCGCCCGGCTTTACTGTGTCTCCGGTCTTGACGAACGACGGCGCTCCCGGCGAAGCCGACTCGTAGAACGTGCCGACGATCGGCGATTTCACCGTGACCACGCTGGTGTCGACGGCCGGCCCGGCTGCGGCTGGCGCAGGGGCGCCACCGGTGGGAGCGGGCTCCACGGAGACCTCGCCACCGA
>DATNLV010000131.1:0-6106 GCA_035602665.1 Bryobacteraceae bacterium
TTGTATAATCAAGGAATAGTGGAGGGCTGACTTGAAGACCTACCTGAAATTCGCCGCTCTGGTCGCAATCGTCGTTGGAGCGCTGGTGTGGCTGGCCGTCGGCGGCATCAACGAGGACAAGACGTACTACAAGACCGTCGCCGAGATTCAGCAGATGGGCCCGCATGCCCTGGGCAGACGGCTGCGGGTGGGCGGGGACGTCGAGCCCGGCTCCATCATCCGTAAAGGCCGCCAGGTTTCCTTCGTCCTGCGCCAGGACAAGCAGACCATCCAGATCGTCTACGACGGAACCGCTCCGCTACCCGATACGCTGAAGGACGGCGCCCAGGCGCTGGCCGACGGCCGTCTCGGCGCGGACAGCGTTTTCCGGGCCAGCCAGGTGCAAGCCAAGTGCGCCTCGAAATACGAGACGCAGCCGGGGCAGGCGCATCCGGAGAACATCCCCATTAGAAAGGCCGGAGTTTAGGCACTGCTTATGGAGAATCTGGGAGCTATCGCCGTACTGCTCGCTTTCTGTCTCGCCGTGTTCGCCATCGTCGCCGGATTCGTGGGTGGATGGAAGCACAACGCCTTCCTGGCCCATGCCGCCGGCCGCGCGGTTTACTCGGTCTGGTTCCTGATCACGGTGGCCGCGTCCGTGCTGGTGTACGGCCTGATCACGGGCGACTATCGCTTCGCCTACGTGGCGCAGCACTCCAACCGCGCCATGCCGCTGCTCTACAAGTTCGCCTCCTGGTGGGGCGGGCAGGAGGGCTCGCTGCTGTTCTGGAGCTGGCTTCTTTCCTGCTATTCCACCGTTGTCGTCTTCACCAATCGCCGCCGCCACCGGTCCATGATGCCCTACGTCATCGGGGTGCTGATGATGACGCAGTGCTTCTTCCTCATCATGAACACCTTCGTCGCCTCGCCGTTCAAGATGCTGGCGGTGGGGCGCACCATACAGTCGGTGGGTGACGGAAACGGGTTGAATCCGCTGTTGCAGTATCCGGCGATGGCGATCCACCCGCCCATGCTCTACCTCGGGTACGTGGGCTTCGTGGTGCCCTTCGCCTTCGCCATCGGATCGCTGATCACGCGGCAGCCTGGTGACGAGTGGATCCACACCACCCGCCGCTGGGCGCTGGTGACGTGGCTGTTCCAGAGCACCGGCATCCTGCTGGGCGCGGGCTGGGCTTACGCCGTTCTCGGATGGGGCGGCTACTGGGCCTGGGACCCGGTGGAGAACGCATCGTTCCTGCCCTGGTTGAGCGCCACCGCTTTCCTGCATTCGGTCATGATGCAGGAGAAGAAGGGCATGATGAAGGTCTGGAACATGGTGCTGGTGTCGGGCACCTTCTTCCTGTGCATCTTCGGAACGTTCCTCACCCGCAGCGGCGTGGTCAGTTCGGTGCACGCCTTCGCGCAGTCCTCTATCGGGCCGTGGTTCGTTGGATTCCTGGCCATCATGGTGGCGGGCACTCTGTACCTGATCCTCGACCGCCTGGATTACCTGAAGACCGAATCGCGTCTCGAGGGCGTGATTTCGCGCGAGTCCAGTTTCATGTTCAACAACCTGATCCTGGTGGCGGCCTGCTTCTCCATCCTGTGGGGCACGCTGTTTCCGGTGATCTCGGAGTGGGCCACGGGCGAGAAGATCAGCGTGGGCAAGCCGTTCTTCAACCGCATCAATATTCCCATCTTCCTGTTCCTGCTGTTCCTCACCGGGGTCGGTCCGCTGTTTGCCTGGAGGCGCACTTCGCTCGATAGCCTGCGCCGGAACTTCCAGTGGCCGCTCATTGCGGGCCTGGTGCTGGTGGCCGGACTCCTGGCAGCCGGAATGCGCGCGCCATTCGCGCTGACGGCCTTCGGCCTGTGCCTCTTCGTCGCCTGGACCATCGTTGCCGAGTTCTACAAGGGCGCGCGCGCCGTGAGCGCCAAGACCGGCGGCAACCTGCTGGCGGGCGCCTACGAGCTCACGCGCCGCAATCAGCGCCGCTACGGCGGCTACATCGTGCACATGGGCATCGTGGTCATGTTCGTCGGCTTCGCCGGGTCGGCATTCAACATGGACTCGACCGTCGAGGTCAACAAGGGCGACGCCTTCAGCCTGGGCCACTACCAGCTCCGCGTGATGGACCTGACCAGCGGCGACAACGACAACTATGCGTGGAACCGCGCCGCCATCGACGTCAACAAGGACGGAACGCCCCTGGGCTTGTTCTATCCCGAGCGGCGGTTCTACAAGTCGGGCGAGCGCCAGGCTACCTCCGAAGTGGCCATCCGCCGCCGCCTCAACGAGGATCTCTATCTCAACTTCGCCGGCATGTCGGATGACAACCAGCGCGCCGTAATCCAGGCGTACGTCAATCCTCTGGTCTCCTGGATCTGGATCGGCTACTACGTGCTGCTGTTGGGCACGCTGGCCTGCCTGGTGCCGAGTAAAGTACGATTGCAGTACGCGAGGACGAAGGTCCTCGGCGTCAAGAAGAAGGTGTATGCGCCCGCTGAAAAGTAGCCTCCTGGTTCTGGTGCTGGCCACCGTTTGCCTGGCCCAGGCCCCGAACCCGCTGTCCAACCCGCACGTCCGCCGCCTGGGCGACCAGCTGATGTGTCTGTGCGGGTGCGGTGCCACCATCACCTCCTGCAACATGCTCGGCTGCTCGCATTCCAAGCCGGCGCGCGAGAGATTGCTGGCGATGGTGAACTCGGGCGAGTCGGATTCCGCCATCCTGGCCGCGTTTGTGCAAGAGAACGGGGTCGAGATTCTGGCCAAGCCGCCCGCGCAGGGATTCAACCTGCTGGGCTATGTGGTGCCGTTCATCGGCATCGCGCTCGGCCTGGCGTTCGTGTGGTTTGTCATCAAGCGTTTCCGGAAGCCGCTGGCCGTGGCCGGGGGCCCGGAGATCGATGACGCCGCGTACGCCAGCTACCAGGCGCAAATCGAGAAGGACCTGGAAAAACTGGATCGATGATGATTTTTGTTGCCGCCCTCCTAGTCATAGGCGTACTTGTGTTCACGCTGTCCGTGCGTCCCAAGGACCTGCCGGAGCCCGAGCCCGTCTCGCCGGTCAAACACCTGGAGGAGCGCAAGGCGACCATTTACGAAAACCTGCGCGATTTGCAGTTCGAGTACCGCGTCGGCAAGCTGTCCGAACTCGACTACGCCCGTACCAAGACGGATTTGCAGCGCCAGCTCGCCGCCGTACTGGCCGAGATCGACAAAGTGGTTGGTGTGGTGGCCCCCGTGGCTGCTGTGGCGCAGGGGCCGGCCGTGGGGCAGGCGTCCACGCCTGCAGCGGGTCTCCAGACCCGCCCGCCCGCCGCGCCCGCGCCCGTCCGCGACCGTGAGGGCGCAACCCTCTGCCCACACTGCGGCGCCCATTTCCCGAATCCCATGAAGTTCTGCGGCGAGTGCGGCAAACCGATCCCCGTGGAGGCCACGAAATGAAATCCGTGCGCGCATCTGCCGTGGGGCGGACCCCTTGGTCCGCGGCCGACGCCCCCGCCGGCCTGGGCGGGTCCAGGGGGACCGGCGCGGACCAGGGGGTCCGCCCCACACGTTACCTGGTCATCCTCTTCGCCGCCGCCGCGACGATGTTCGGTGCCGTCGACGGCACCGTCGTCAACCAGACCACCGGCCGTCCCGAGCCCGGCGCCGATGTCAGCGTCTTCAACCTCTCTCAGAGCGGTCCCGAGCTGCTCGCCAGCGCGAAGTCCGACGCCAACGGCCATTTCTCCATCAACAAGACGCTCGAAATGGGACCGCACCTGATCGAGGTGCAGCACGGCGGAATCACGTATAACACGATGGTGCCGCCGGGCCGGCCCTCCACCGATCTGCGACTGGACGTCTACGATTCCTCGAAGGACCCCGCCACGGCGCCCGTCTCGCAGCACATCGTTTTCCTCGAGCCCACGGGCCAGCAGCTCGGCGTCACCGAGACCTACTTCTTCAACAACGCGGGCAAGGCGACGTACGACGATCCCAATGGCACGCTGCGGTTCTTCGTGCCGCCCGCGGCCGCCAAGGACAGCATCAAGGTGAACGCGACCGAGCCGCGCGGCCTGCCGCTCGAGCAGGCGCCCACGGAGAGCAAGCAGAAGGGCACCTACTCCATTTCCTTCCCGATCAAGCCGGGCGAGACGCGCATCGACATCAACTACACGATGCCGGCAACCGACCCCGCGAAGTTCGCGAGCCAAACCTATTACCCGGGAGCGCCGACGCGCCTGGTGGTGCCATCGGGCGTTGCGCTCCAGGGCGAAGGCGTGAACTCGCTGGGCGCGGAGCCGCAGACGCAGGCCAACCTGTACGAGATCACGGCGCCTGCGTTCGAAGTCACGGTGCAAGGGACCGGCTCTCTGCAAGGCGCACAGAACGCGGGCGGAGGCGATGGCGCGGCCGCGTCGACGGACAACACGGACGATTCCGGCGCAACCCTCCGCACCATCCTGCCGCCAGGCTTCGAAGATCGCCGCGTGACGATTCTCGCCATCGCGCTCACCGCGCTCGCGCTGGGTTTCGTGCTGCTGTACCGCAAGGGCCAGGCGCCTGCGCCCGTCAAGGGCAAGAGCGGCGCATGAAGGCAGTGGAGATTGCGGGCGTCTGGAAGTTCTACGGCGATTTCCCTGCCCTGCGCGACATCAGCTTCGACGTGGAGCCCGGCGCTTCGATGGCGCTGCTGGGCCGCAACGGCGCGGGCAAGACCACGCTGCTGCGCATGCTGGCCGGTCTTTCGCGGCCGGGCCGCGGCACCATACGGATCTGCGGCACGGACGCGCGCGACCGCTTGACGCGCCACTCGATCGGCATCCTGGGCCACGGCATTTCGCTTTACGAGGAACTCTCCGCGCTCGAGAACCTGCGCCTGTTCGCGCGCATCTACGGCGTCGAGGATGCGGATGGCGCGGCTTCGGAATGGCTGGAGCGCACCGGTCTCGAGAAGGTTCGGGACGGCCTGGTGCGCGAGTTCTCGCGTGGCATGCGCCAGCGCCTGGCCGTGGCCCGCGCGTTCCTGCACTCGCCCTCGGTGCTCCTTCTGGACGAACCTTTCACGGCCTTGGACGACCGCGCCATCGCGCTGCTTCAATCGCTGCTGCGCGACGCGATCGCCGAAGGCCGCACCGTCGTGCTTTCCACACATCAACTGCGCGAGGCGCTGGAGCTGGCGACGCACGTAGCGTTGCTGGTGCGCGGGCGGCTGGCTTACACCGGCGAGCGCACCGGAGAAATGCTGGAGGATACGGGATGGCTGTACCGGCAGTACGGCGAGCCCCAATCCGTGACGGCATGAACCCGCCGGCCTCCCCGCCCATGAAAGCGCCGCGCCTGAGCTTTTTCCGCCAGGCCTCCACGGTGGCCTGGAAGGACCTGCGTTCCGAGCTGCGCACCAAGGAGGCGCTCAACGCGTCGTTCGCTTTCGCGCTGGTCATTCTGCTGCTGTTCAGCATCGCCTTCGAGCCTACCGAGGACGAGACGCGCCAGATCTCGGGCGGCCTGCTGTGGCTGGTCTTCGCCTTCGCCGGCGCACTGATCCTCAACCGCAGCTTCGCGCGCGAACTGGCCAACGACTGTCTCGACGCGCTGATCGCCGCGCCCATGTCCGGCGCCGCGCTGTTCCTCGGCAAAACGCTCGCCAACTTCGTGTTGCTCTCCGCGGTGGAGTTCGTCTGTCTGCCGGTCTTCGGCGTGCTCTACAACGTGAGTTGGACGCAGCAGGTGTGGCCGCTCGCTGGCGTCATCGCGCTGGGCACGTGGGGATTGACGGTGGTGGGGACGGTCTTCAGCGCCTTGACCGTGAACCTGCGTCTGCGCGAGCTGATGCTGCCGATGCTGGTCTATCCGATTCTGATACCGTGTTTGCTCGCGGCCATGCAGTTGACCGCGCCGCTGGTGATGGGCGATCCGTATACGGCCGAGCTCTCGCAATGGGTGCGGCTGCTGGTTGCGTTCGATGTGATTTTCAGCGCGCTCTCTCTGGCGCTGATCGAAACCGTTATGGTGAGGTGACGTACATGCGGGACAAAACGATCATGGTGCTTTCGTGGCTCGCGGCGGTGATGCTGGCGGGCAACCTGGCCATCATTCTGCTGGTGCTGCCCGACGAGGTCTCCCAGGGCTCCATCT
>DATNLV010000138.1:0-18241 GCA_035602665.1 Bryobacteraceae bacterium
GGCGAGCCGCTGTCCACGATTCGCGACCGCGTCCTGAGCGCGAACGTTTACCTGGGGGCGTTCCCGCTGGCCCGCGCCCTCGCTACCGGCGCGGATGTCGTGATCTCGGGGCGATGCGCCGACGCGGCACTGGCGGTCGCGCCCATGATCCATCGCTTCGGCTGGACCGAGACGGACTGGGATACGCTGGCGGGCGGCATCGTGGCCGGCCACATCATCGAGTGCGGAGCGCAGGCCACGGGCGGGAACTGCCAGGCGGATTGGCAGAGCATTCCCGATCTGGCGAATATCGGATACCCGATCGTCGAAGCGGAGCCCGACGGCAGCGCGGTCATCACCAAGCACCCGGGGACGGGAGGGCGGGTCAGCCTGGCCACGGTGACGGAGCAACTGGTCTACGAGGTCGGCGATCCGCGGGCCTACATGACGCCGGACGTGGTGGCGGATTTCACCTCCATACGGCTGGCCGATGCCGGGCCTGACCGGGTGCGCGTGACTGGCGCGCGCGGTGCGCCGAGGCCCGCCACGCTCAAGGTGTCGCTGAACTACGCAGCCGGGTGGAAGGCGACGGGTACGCTGGTGTACAGCTGGCCGCAGGCGTTCCAGAAAGCCCAGGCCGCGGACCGCATCGTGCGCGAGCGCCTGGCGCAATTGGGGCTGGCCTTCGACGCCATCGAGACGGAGTACTTCGGCGTGAACGCCTGTCACGGTCCCGCCGCGCCACCGGCGGCTGATCCGCCCGAGGTCCAGTTGCGCATCGGCGTGCGGGGCGCGGACCGCGCGGCCGTGGAGCGGTTCACGCGCGAACTGGTGCCGCTGGTGTTGAGCGGTCCACCCGGCGGGACCGGGTACGGCGAAGGCCGGCCGCAAGCGCGCGAAGTGGTCGCCTACTGGCCCGCGCTGATTGCTCGCGAGGAAGTGGAGCCGCGGGTGGAGGTGGTGGAATGAAGGTCCCGCTCGCGCGGATCGCGCATTGCCGATCGGGCGATAAGGGCGATGTGGCCAACATCGGCGTGATCGCGCACAACGAGCGCCGCTACTTGGTTCTGGTGCGCGAGGTCACCGCGGAGCGCGTCAAGGCGTTCTTCGGCGACCGTGTGCGCGGCGGCGTCGAGCGGTTCGAGTTGCCGAACGTGGGCGCGCTCAACTTCGTGATGCGCGAGGCGCTCGGCGGCGGCGGAACCGTGTCGCTGCGGGTGGATGCGCAGGGCAAGACGCTGGGAGCCGCACTGCTGCGGCTGGAGATCGAAGTCGATGAGCACGAACTTGGAGACTAGCGTTGAAGAGCGCGTTCTGCGCGTCGCCTTGAACCGCCCCGAAAAGCGCAACGCGCTCACGCTCCAGATGTGCCGCGAGCTGGCGGACACGCTCGAGCGGGCCGAGGACGATCCGGCGGTGGGCGCGGTGCTGCTCACGGCGAAGGGGGAAGTGTTCTCGGCCGGCATGGACCTCGACGAGGCCCTGACCGGCGACGCCGATGAGCACGCGGCGGTTCACGAGCGCATCTTCACGATCGGCTCGCGGCTGACCGTACCGGTGGTGGCGGCGGTGGGCGGACCGGCGCTGGGCGGAGGACTTGGCCTGGTGGCGAACGCTCACGTGGTGGTGGCGGTGCACGGGTCGAGCTTCGGGCTGACCGAGATCCGCCTGGGGATGTGGCCGTTCGTGGTTTTCCGCGCGGTCGCGCTGGCGATCGGGGAGCGGCGCGCGCTCGAACTCGGCCTCACCGGCCGAATCATCGGCACGCAGGAGGCGCTGGCCTGGGGGCTGGCGCACGAAGTCGAACACGCGGTTGAGCTGGAAGACCGCGCCTTCCAGATCGCGTCGCAGATTGCCGCCTTCAGCCGCGACACGGTTCGCCGGGGGATGGCCTTCGTGAGGGACTCGCGCGGACTCGACGCGGCGGCCGCGAGCCGCCTGGCGGCCGAAGCGCGCAAGCCCGTCTTCGAGGGTCCGGATTTCCGCGAGGGCGTGACGGCGTTCCGGGAGAAGCGGCCGCCGCGGTGGAAGGCCTGATTTCAGAGACTGTACGCGTCCGGGTACAGCAGCACGGCGCCGAGATGGAAGATCGGCCCCGAGAGTCTCCCGAAAAGCTGCCACGCCACGACGATCCCCACCAGAGAAAACATCGGATTGTGGCTGAACTCCGCGATGCGAAGCGCGGTCCGTTCGCTGAAGAGCAGGCCGACGGCGGTGCCCCCGTCGAGCGGTGGCAGGGGCAGCAGGTTGAATGCTCCCAGCATCAGGTTCAGTGAGAACAGAATGCCCAGGAACTGGGCCAGGCCGTCGGGCAGCCCCGGACGCGTGGCGGATACCATATGGGCGAAGCTGACGCTCTCCGGGATGCCGAAAGCGCCGGTCGCAATCCCGATGCGCACGGCGGCGATGCACAAAATGACCAGAGCGAAATTGGCGCCGGGCCGGCCAGCGCCATCCAACCGGCACGCCTCGGGTAGCGCTGCTGCCAGCGAGGGTCGTACGGGGCGCTCGCCCAGCCCAGCATGAACCCGTTTGCGAAATAGGTGATCAGCGGGGCGACAATCGTGCCGATGGGCTCGCGCCGCATGTGCGGGATGGGGTTGAGCGTAACCTGGCCGCCTTCATACGCGGTCTTGTCGCCGCCGAGCTTGGCCACCAGGGCGTGCGCCGCTTCGTGGCAGGTGAGCGAAAGCAGAAACGCGACGTACCACATCGCCGCTAATGCGATTGTCTCGGTGCCCATGAGAGACGATTGTACGAAAGTCGCTCGTCGCTCGTCGCTCGTTGCCCGTCGGAACGGCCAACACAGCCCGCTCCCGCACGGTCGCGGTTCGGTGCTGGGGTGCTATCGCCACCACTACTCGTAACGGAGAGCTTCGGTGGGGTTCAAGCGCGCGGCGCGGTTGGCGGGGAGGAGGCCGAAAACCAGACCCACCACGCCCGAGACGGCGAAGGCCACCGCAATCGACAGCGTCGAGACGGGGATGATGAAATCGGTGAGGTAGCGGACGGTCAACGGCATGGCGACGCCCAGCAGAATGCCGGCGCCGCCGCCGACGATGCTGATGAGCACGGCTTCGAGCAGAAACTGCTCCAGGATGTCGCGGCGCGAAGCGCCCACGGCCATCCGAACGCCGATCTCCCGCGTCCGCTCCGTCACCGTCACCAGCATGATGTTCATGATGCCGATGCCGGAAATGACCAGCGCGATGGCCGAAACCAGCACCAGCACCAGGCTGAGGATTACCGCGATCTTCTTGGCGGCATCGAGGATGGCGTTCAGATTCTGGACCAGGTAGCGCGCGCCGGCGCGGTGGCGGCTCTCCAGGATCTTCTGCACTTCGGTGGTCACCAGCGGCACGTCCTCTGGGCTTCGCGCCTGCACATAGAGCGGGTCAATGCGCTCGACGGGAACGAAGTAGCTCATCACCGTGATGGGAATCAGCACCGTTTCCTGGGCCAGTTCGGAAAGGCCGAAGCTCTCCACCTTTTCCTTGAACGTTCCGATGACGGTGAAACCGAGCCCGTGGATCTTGATCAGTTTGCCGATGGCGGGCTCCTGGCCTCCGAACAGGCGCCTGGCCAGCCGCTCGGTCACCAGCGCCACTTTCTGGCTGAGCGCCACGTCACTGGCGTCGAGCGGCCGCCCCGCCAGGACCACCAGGTTCCGGACGGGGTTGTAATACTGGTCCGAACCGATGACCGTGACGTCTTCCTCGCGGCCATCGATCACCAGGCGATCGAAAGAAGTCTCGACGCCGGTGGCCGCAACGATCTGACTATCGAGCTGCTGGCGCACGGCACGAACGTCGGACATCTTGACATAGTCGGCGTCCACCTGCCCGCCTCCCGGCTGCGCACCCACGGTGGCCGACGCATACACCATGTTCGAGCCGATCCCCTCGATCTGTTCCAGGATGTAATCGCGGCTGGTCATCGAGATGGTTACCACCAGGATGACGGAGGCGTTGCCGATCACCAGACCCAGCGCCGTCAGGAAGGTGCGCACCCGGTTTGCGCGCAGCGCATTAAAGCTGAAGGAGAGCGCTTCGCCGAGGAGCATTCCTTAGCTTGGCCTCAGCTTGCCGGGACCTGCCGCAGCAGGCGTTCGGCGTCCTTGCGAGGCGGATCGTCCGGCGTCAGGGGAGAATCCAGGTATTGCCTGAGCAGTTGCTTGGCAAGACCGAGGTTGCGGCCGGTCTCGATGTAAACGCTGGCGCGAGCGAACAAGATTCTGGGGGCTCCAGGAGCGATGGACTCGGCGCGGCGAAACGCTTCGTCGCTCTCCTGGTAGCGCCCGGTCCTGGCAAGCAGCTTGGCCAGATCGAGGAGCCGGCCGGCCTGGCGCGGCGCCAGGTCGATGGCGCGGCGGAGCTGCTCCTCGGCGGTCCGGTCCTGCTTCCGTTTCTCGGCCAGCCGCGCTTGGGCCCAATGCCCTTCGGCCGGGTTCACTTCGGCCATATGCGCCGCCAGCCTGGCCGCTCTATCCATGCCGCCACCAAGAAAGCCGGGGGCTTCGAGGTAGTACTCGAACAGGTCGCTGATGGCCTCCATGTTTCGCGGATCGAGCTGCACTGCCTTCTCGAAGCTATCCCGGGCCTTGCCGGCATAGCCCGGCGCGGTCAGAAAACTGGACGTCTCCGCGCGGCGCCCGAAGGCTCGGCCCAGCCACAGATGATAGTCGGACTCCCCGGGCCTGAGCGCGACCGCTTTCTCGAAGAAATCGCCGGCCTTCTTGGGATCGCCTTGCATGTAGTAGCACATGCCGATGAGGTGATAGTCGGCGGCATCCTTCTGGGGTAGCGGCCGCAGGATCTTCAACGCGGCTTCGTAGTCGGTGCGCTGGTACAGCTCTCGCGCCTGGTCCACCGGTGACGCCGCAGCCGCGAGCGTAACCGTGACAACCAGCCCCGCCAAGCTACACGCCAGTTTTCGTGAGATCCCGCTCACCGGTTTCATTTTACGCTATCCCCTTACGGGAGTTGATGCAATCAAAGGGCAACTGGGTACAGCTTTAGCTGCCCTTCGTCGCAAACACGGCAAATTCCCCCACGAGTTGGCCGGAGGCCGCCATGGTGGAAACAAAGAGGATGCGTTCGGAAACGCCGGAATCGGCGCCAAGCTGGAGGTAGAGGTCGAGCTTGCCGTCGCCGTCCAGATCCCCAGCCCACAGGATCTCCCAGGCGGGTTCGCTGGCGTTCTCCGGGGCTGAATAGAGGAGCTGCGTAACGCCGTTGGACACCAGTTCGAGGGAGGAGCCGGCCATGTCGGCGTCGCCATGGCGGCGAGGGTTCGCCACGCGCAGCAGGAATTCCTGTTTTCCGAGGGTGAGCTTGAGCTGGTCGCCGTTTCGCAGCGCGCGCAGCTCGAGTTCGCGATAGCCGTCTACGTTGGCGACCCGGAGGTCTTCGCCGCCCCGCACCAGGAACACGGGACTCGCCCCGCCGCGAACCGAGACTTCACGGCCGGTGCGCAGGTCCCTGGCGTCGACCGAATCGTCGCGCACCGCTTTGACGTCGACGATCGCGTCGCGCCAGACATAGCGGTGACCATCAGGGAACAGACCCAGCCACGGACCGGCGTCGGTATCGGAGATTTCGCCGGCGTGAAACGTGCCCGCCTCGATCAGCCGGCGCTGCTCCGCCGGCGGTGCAAACAAGGCGGCGCACAGGAGGGCGGCACCGAAGACCATACGGCTTGCGATTGTACCGAATACGGGACCCTCCCGGCTGGGCTATGCTGGGCCCAAGTGTCAGCCTCCAGTCTCGTGATCTCGAGGATCGGGCCCGAGTCGGACGTTCTGCTCCGGAACCTGTTCGAGCACTACATGCACGACATGGCCGAATGGTTCGAGATCGACACCAAGGCCGACGGCAGCTACTCCTACGACACGGCGTCGGTGTGGAGAAACGGCTACGACGCGTACCTGGCGAAGGCCGGCGATTCCATCGCGGGCTTCGCGCTGGTGGGATCGGCGGCTGAGTGGCTCGGCGACATCGGCGCCCATGACATACACGAGTTCTTTGTCATCCGCCGATTCCGCAGGCTCGGCTTCGGCGAGAGAATGGCGACGCTCTTGTGGAACGAACATCCCGGCGAATGGCTCGTCAGGGTGCTTGAGGCAAACGCGCCGGCGGTCGTCTTCTGGCGAACCGCGATCTCGATCCACTCGCGTGGTTCGTACAAGGAGGAACGCCGGATCGCCGGCGGGCGTCCATGGCTGTTTTTCAGATTCGTATCTGAAGGCGCCTGACTTCAATGCGCCAGCGCAATCTCAATATGCCGATGGATGGTGTGCGGCTGTGCGACGCCACACTTGGTGAGCGCCGCGTCATCGCAGTCGCGGCCGCTCGTCACCACGGGGTTGTCCATGACCGCCGAGAGTATTCTGCCGTCCGCCGTGCTTACTGTGATGGTGACGTCAAACGTTTCCTTGCCGACTGCAGCCTTGTACTTCCCGTCCGCCGTCTTCGTCACTTCGACCCAGTTGTTCGCCGTGTCCGCTACAGGGGCCTGCATCCAATCCGCGGGAAGCTGCAGCTTCGGATGTGCCGGCGGCACATGGTGAATGACAACCAGAGCTGTTTGCTGCGCCTGGTCGATCGACCGGATATTCAGGTCGAAGTCGATGTGGTCCGCTCCGACGAGCACATGAGTGCCATCCGCCCATGAGCTGACCTGCGGGTTGGGCACGTAAAAGTGATCTCCGGCGTGCTTCAGAATTGAGACTTTGTTTATGATCCACAGGTCCACGTAAAAGGTCATCAGATCCAGGATCGGCCCCACCATCTTGGGGTCCGCTGTACTCATGTCGGGGCCGGAGGGCATCCAGCTGGGATCGAGCGAAAGGGTCTGGCGAAACTGAGCCGTCGCCGGTGACAGCGTGACGGGTTGCCCGTTGGACGTCATGGCGGTCCAGCGAAACTCCTCGACGTAACTGCCATTGGCTGTCTTTGTCGCCGTGCTGGAGGCGTCGGCGGTGTAGTGCCAGTCCTCATTGGTGGCGGTCATGTGGTAGCTGAGCGTTTCTCCGTCGCGATAGTGGCGCGTGAGAGGACCGCCGCCCGGCGCGGGCGTTTGCGCCGGCACGAGCGTGGACGAAAGAAGAACCGCGAGCGCGGCAAGACAGAGTTTCATTGTGCTTTCCTCGAGATGCCTTCGGTGAAGAACTGCATTTGATGGCGAACCAACCGGGTGGTTTGCTCAAAGGGCGGGCCCTCAACGGCCCACAAAGCGGTGAGGCCCAGATGCATGGTCTTGAAGCTCAGGATGAGCCGCGGAAGATCGATGCCGGCCCGGAGCGCCTGGCGCCGTTCGAGCGCGGCAAACAGCGACTGGAGCGGCGGATCGATGTGCTTCTGCATCTCCACCATGTACGGAAGGAAGCGTTCGGTATCCAGGAACATCTGCGCCAGAAACACGCGCACGAAGGCGTGATAGGGCGCCTTCAGCCGGAAGTGAAGAAGAATGTAGTCGGCCAGGACGCGATCGACCGGCCGCGTTCCCGGCCGGGAGCGGGCGATGGTGGGGGCGATGCGGGCCTCCAGATCGGCCATGAACGCCACCACGATGTCCTCTTTGGTGGCGAAGTAGTTGTAGATGGTCCCCTTGCCGACATCGGCGGCCGCCGCAATCTCGTCGATCGTCACGGCGTCGATGCCGCGCCGCGAGAAGAGGTCGATGGCCGCGGACAAGATCTGGGACCGCGCGGCGATCTTTTTCCGTTCGCGTCGGGAGGCGACCATGGTCAATTATGACTATAGTCATGATTGTCTCTGGATGTCAAGGAACGGGATGGGTGCCTGGGCGGCAGTTACTCCTTGGACGCCCGTGGCTGTTCTTCACGGCGAGCGAGCCCAGGCCGGGCGGGCAGTGGCGGCGGATTCGCCGGCCGCGCACTGCCCGTGCGGGTGCTCACAGGGACCGCAAGAAGTCGAGGATCGATTGTTTGTCGGCGGGCGGCAAGGCGTTGAACTTCCGGATCACCGCGGTGGCTTCGGAGGGCGGATAGTTCTCTCCCGCGCCCTCGCCGCGCGAGGAAGCATGAGCCTGGATCGCTTCCAGCAGATCGCTCGTCCTTCCGTCGTGCAGGAAGAAAATGCGCTGGCCGATGCCCCAGAGCGGCGTGGTCCGGAACATGTCACCCTGCGCGAGGCCTTGCGTTACTTTGTCGGCCAAGCCGGGGCCCATGTGGTGAATGACCAGGTCGGAATACAGATTGGCCGTCACGCTCTGAAGGGCCTCGGTTTCGTGCCGCGGGCCCGTGACCATGCTGGGTGAATGGCAGAGAAAGCAGCCGATGCCGGGCTGGCCGGTCCCGGTACCGAAGAGTTGTTGGCCGCGCCGGGCGCTTGGGGAGAACGGCACGGGCTCGGGCGGAGCAAGTTCGCGCATGAAGACCGCGAATGCGAGCCAGTCCGCTATCTGATGCTTCGGGTTGTCGAATCCCTGGTTGCGCGCATCCGTGATATCGGTGCGGGTGATGTCGTTAGGCTCGTTTACCCCCTGCGCGCAGGCCGGGGTCTCGTTGGTGCGGGTCGGAAAAAGATCGTTGGTCACCCCCATCTCCACGTTGTAGGCCTCGCCGGCGAACATCGCCAGCGATTTGTTCTGCGCCTTCCATCCAAAGCGCGCGATGGTGCCGTCGTTGCCGCTGCGGTTGGGCATGCCGCCGATGCCGAGCGCAGCCCGCTGGGACGCCGTGGCGCCCAGATTGGCGAGGATGGTAGAGTCCTGGATCGCCTCGACCAACCCGAGGCCGAAGGTCTGCAGCGGGATGCGGAACGACAGATTGCCCGCCCGATATTCCGTTTCGAAATCCGTGGGAGGGAGTTCGGCGTCCGTGCAGCCTGACGCCCCGATGTCGGAGCGCCCCGCGATGGTGAACAGCTGGTGGACTCCGCCATCCGGCGTTCCGTCCGGCTTTCGTTGAAAGCGGACCTCGCGAATCGGCCCGTACTGCGTGATGAACGAAGGCACGTGGTTCACCGCGCCCTTGCGGTGCGGGATCAGATCGAACATCGGGTTCTCGGGCTTTCTACGCCGGTCTGGCGGGTCCTGCGGGTTCGGGACCAGGAAGCCGCCCGATCCGCCGATTGCCGGCTGCTGATGGCAGACGGAACATTGGTCCGCGTTGAACCGGGCCCCCAGCCCGGAGGAGTTAGTGAGAGTGACGAGGTTTGGATCCTGGCCCGTATCGGAGCCGATGGTCACGTCGCTGCAATCGTCGCAGACGGACTCGAGCTGGATGGTGCGCAGCCTTCCCTCATCGAATAGCGTCTGCTCATTGACCTGCAGTCCATGGATCGGACCGCCAGCCCCGGCCGGCCCCCGCCGGACTCCCGGGTCTTTTTGCGCGAAGCACACAGATGCGAAACCGAACACGACAATCGCGACGAGGCGCGAACGGTGTGCGCTAAACATGGTCTAGTCCCTCCCAGTTATGGCCGATTCGACATCGGTCCTCACCAGGGAATGCGCGGACGGCGGGAATAATTAGCGGGCCGGGGGTGCGAATGTTCCGGAGGTGTCCAGGTCGCGGCGCAGCGTCGCCAACGCATAGCGGATGCCGTGCCGGACGACGTGTACCGAGTCGCCCAGCGCCGCCGCCGTTTCCTCGGCCGTCATGCCGGCGAAGAAGCGCATCTCGATCAACTGGACCATGCGCGGGTCCTCCCGCCCTAGCCGCTCAAGCGCTTGATCGATCGCCAGCAGGTCCACAACGGGATGCCCCGCGGTGTCCGCGACGTCCTCCAGCGTCACCTGCAGACCGCCGCCTCGCTTCTGCGCCTGGCGCCTGCGCGCGGAGTCCACCAGAACCTGGCGCATCACGCGCGACACGATACCAAGAAAATGCGCGCGATCCTGGAAGGACGGCGCCGAGGAACCGAACAGCCGGAGAAACGCCTCATGGATGAGCGCGGTGGGCTGGAGCGTCAGGTTGGAGCGGTCGCGTTTGAGGTGGTTGGCGGCCAGCCGGTGCAGCTCGCTATAGACCAGCGGGATGAGGGCGTCCAGGGCGGCGCGGTCGCCTTCCCGGATGCGGTGTAGCAGGAGCGTGATCTCGGCTTCCATCGGAATCTACCGGGCCCCGCCGACAGGCGCGCTGGGATCGGCGATGCCCAATTGACGAGCCAGGCCGCGAGCTTTGTCGAGGTCGCCCATCGAATGCTCCATGGCCGGATCGCGGCCGATCAACACCGCCGCAACCTCCAGAGCGTTGCGGCAGCGCTCGCGGGCTTCACCGACTCTTCCGAGATGCCGCATCACGATGGCCTGGTCGGCAAGCACCGAGACCTTGAGATCGAGGGCAATTGCGCTTTTGGAATCCGTCCGGAGATACTCCTCGATGAGCGACTCGGTGCTGGCCAGAGTCCTGGCCGAGTCGTCCCAGTCCGCGTGCTCCATCATCATCTCCCCGAGCAGGGCGCCGTTGTAGAGCCGCATTCGCTGGAACCTCCGGTTGCCGGGGTCGCGCAGGAGAAGGGCATCGACAATACCGCCCGCTTCACGCACGGCTCGCTCCGCTTCCGCCTTCCGGCCGGAGCGATTCAACGCTTCTGCCAGGCGTTGACCCAGCACGAAGGCTGTATCCGCCTCATCGGCCGAGCCGGGGTTCCGTTGCGCGTTCTCCTGCGCCAGCGCGTACGCGCGCCTGGCTGAATCGAGGGCCCGCGCACGATAGACCGGGTCCTTGTCCGCCAGAAGGTCAAGGCCGAGTGCCTGGTCGCCGGCGGCCATCGCCAGCATATTTCTCCAGCGAGCGTTCTCCGGATGGCGCTTTACCAGCCGGCCAAGGATGTCCGCCGCCTTGCCGCCGGATGCGTCCGCTCCCTGCCCATCGTGCAGCGAGACCGAGACGTGGGACAGGAGTTGCAGCGCTCGCGCTTGCTCGTAGGCCAGAGTGTCGTCGTCCGGGTGGCGCTGGACGACGACCGCGGCCCAGTCGGCCGCCTCGCCGGCGGACTTTCGTGCGGCAGTGAGTTCCCCGGCGCCCTCCAGCACCGCACCCTGGGTCGAAAGAGAGGCGATCAACGCTTGCTGGGCTTCGACTTGAGCCGGCGCCCGTCCGATCCAATCGCGGCTATTGCGCACGGCCTCCGCGCTCAGCGGGCGCGCTCCCGCGACATCGTGGCTGCTCATACGGTACCGCGCGTAGTCGGTCAAAGCACGGATGAACAGAAACCGATCCGCGGGCTGAGCGCTGCGGTCGGCTCCAACGGCGCGTAGCATCGCGATCGCCTTCTCGCTATCCGCCAGGGCCGCCGCGCTCTGACCGGCACTCACCTCTACCCGGCTCAACTTGTAGTGCGCTTCGGCCAGTTCGCGTGTCAGGCCGGCATTCCCGCGAGCATCGCCGGCCAGGCTCTGTAGGTATTCCCTGGCCGTCGACGCCACCATCCGGCGTGCCTCGAGCGTGGCGGGGACGTCGTGAATGGAATTCTCAAAGTCGAACAGGAACCGATTCGCCAGCGCTCGGACCTGCTCGAACCGGTGTTCCGCGCGGCGCGCCTGCTGGATGGAAACGCCCGTGGCCGTCAGGATGGCGAGGGCCGCCAGGCAGGCCGCGATGGAGCCGGCTCGATGACGGCGCACCAGCCGCTGCGCTCCGTACCACCACCGGTATGGTGTGGCGCGCACCGGCCGGTGATCGAGATACCGCGAGATGTCTTCCGCCAACTCCCGCGCAGACCCATACCGGCGGCCCGGTTCGGGATCGAGTGCCTTCAGCAGGATGTTCTCCAGGTCGCCCGCCAGCTCGCGACGCAGCGCGCTCGGCCGCTCGGGCCGCACCTCGCAGATGGAGCGTTCCATTTCACGAGGGGACAAGTCGGTGACCCGATGGGGCGGCCGGCCCGTCAATAAGTGATAGAGCACCGCGCCGAGGCCGTAAACGTCGGTGGCGGTGGTGATCTCGCGACCGAGAACCTGCTCGGGACTGGCGAAATCCGGCGTGAGCACCACGGTTTGAGTTCGGCCGCCCGCGCCGGGGTCGATCGCTTTGGCTACGCCGAAATCGAGGAGTTTCGGCGCGCCGTCGGCCGTGACGAGGACGTTGGAAGGCTTCAGGTCGCGATGGACCACCAGCTTGCGGTGGGCGAATTCGACCGCATCGCACAACGGAAGGAACACGCGCAGCCGCGCGGCGATTCCGAGGTGGTGTTCCGCGCAATATTCGTCGAGCCGCAGCCCATCCACATACTCCATCACCAGGTAAGGGATGCCGTCCTCGCGGGTCCCTCCATCCAGCAGCTGGGCAATATTCGGATGCACCAGCCCGGACAGGATCTGCCGTTCCTGGCGGAACCGCTCGACCGCCGGTGCGTCGAGCCACCCACGTTCCACGATCTTGACGGCCACGGTCTGACGCAGCTCGCCGTCCTCGCGTTCGCCCTTGAAGACCGCGCCCATTCCGCCGCGGCCCAGCAACTCGCGGAGCCGATAGGCGCCAAACCGCTCGCCATTCTGAACGGGCCGAGGGACCTCGCGAAGGACGGCTTCTCTGAGGAAGGTCTCCTGATCGGAATCGTAGCGTAGGAGAGTGAGGACGGCGGACTGGACTTCCGGCGGCGCGCCGCTCGCGGCTATGAGCGCCCCTCGCCCAGCCGGCTCCACTTCCATGGCCCGGAAGAAGAGGCGGCGAACCTCTTGCGCATCCATGCTTTGCCCCCGTGTGCCTCAAGTATATCGCGGAGACATCCGCACCCGTTTGACGGCCAATGGCGATCCTGTAGCTGATCGAGGGCCGTCATCGGACTTTAGCGGCATATCTCACGCCGCCGATTGGGGGATTTGCCCCAACGCGCCCCTCCGCGTGACGGCCCCGGCCGCTATCCCCAACAACAATCGAGGGATTTCCCCCAGGGCGTGGTGGCACGTGGCGTGCACCTACATGCAGGCAGCCTGCAAGTGGAGAGGGTGCATGGGGCAAGCGAACACATCGGGTCGAAAAATCCTATAAACTAGGACTTAATACCTGCCCCCCAGTTTTGGGCCCAAGCACACCGAAGGAAGAGACCGATCTAATGACAAGACCTAAAGTAACCATTGACGGCAATGAAGCGGCAGCTTACTCGGCGTACCACGTCAGCGAAGTCTGCGCGATTTATCCCATTACGCCCTCTTCTCCCATGGGAGAGTGGTCCGACGAATGGTCGGCCAAAGGGAAAACGAATGTGTGGGGCGCGGTGCCCACGGTGATCGAGATGCAGAGCGAGGGCGGCGCCGCCGGAGCGCTGCACGGAGCGTTACAGGCGGGCGCGCTGGCGACCACCTTCACCGCGTCTCAGGGCCTGCTCCTGATGATCCCGAACATGTACAAGATCGCGGGCGAACTGACCTCCGCGGTCATTCACGTGACGGCGCGCACGCTGGCCTCGCACGCCCTGTCGATTTTCGGCGACCACGGCGACGTAATGGCCTGCCGCCAGACCGGCTTCGCGCTGCTGGCCTCCAACTCGGTTCAGGAAGCGATGGATTTTGCGCTGATGGCGCACGCCGCCACGCTCGAATCGCGCGTCCCGTTCCTGCACTACTTCGACGGCTTCCGCACGTCGCACGAAGTGGCCAAGGTCGAGCAGCTCACCAAGGAAGACCTGCACGCCATGATCAGTGACGAACTGGTGCGCCAGCATCGCGAGCGTGCCATGTCTCCGGACCGGCCCGTGCTGCGCGGCACCGCCCAGAACCCCGACGTCTTCTTCCAGGCGCGCGAGGCGTGCAACCCCTACTACAACGCTTGCCCCACCATCGTCCAGAACGTGATGGACAAGTTCGCCGCCCTCACCGGACGCCAATACAAGCTGTTCGAGTACCTGGGCGCGCCGGACGCCGAGCGCGTCATCGTGCTGATGGGCTCGGGCGCCGAAGTGGCGCAGGAAGCGGTTGAGTACCTCGTCGAGCGCGGCGAGAAGATCGGCATCCTCAAGATCCACCTGTATCGGCCGTTCTCGGCGGAGCACTTCATCGCGGCGCTGCCCGCCACGGTGAAATCGATCGCCGTCCTCGATCGCACCAAGGAGCCGGGCGCGGTGGTCGAGCCGCTCCATGCCGACGTGATCGCGGCCATCAGCGAGGCGTTCGCGGCCGGCCAGACCGCCTTCAAGCAGTTCCCCAGGATCATCGGCGGCCGCTACGGCCTGTCTTCGAAGGACTTCACGCCGGCCCAGGTCAAGGCGGTTTTCGACGAGCTGGCCAAGCCCGCCCCGAAGAACCACTTCGTGGTCGGCATCGTGGACGACATCGGCAACACCCACCTGGAATACGATCCCACGTTTTCGACCGAAGATCCCAAGACCATTCGCGCGCTGTTTTTCGGACTGGGCTCGGACGGCACGGTGGGCGCCAACAAGAACTCTATCAAGATCATCGGCGAGGACACGGACAATTACTCGCAGGGCTACTTCGTATACGACTCGAAGAAGGCCGGCACCGTCACCACCTCGCACGTGCGGTTCGGCCCCAAGCCGATCCACTCCAGCTACCTGATCAACCAGGCGAGCTTCGTGGCCTGCCACCAGTTCTCGTTCCTGGAGCGGGTGGACATGCTGCACTCTGCGGTTCCGGGCGCGGTGTTCCTGCTCAACAGCCCCTTCGGCCCCAATGAAGTGTGGGATCAGCTCCCGCGCACGGTGCAGAGGCAGATCATCGACAAGAAGCTGAAGTTCTACGTGGTGGACGGCTACCAGGTCGCCGAGAAGGCCGGCATGGGCCGCCGCATCAACACCATCATGCAGACCTGCTTCTTCGCCATCAGCGGCATTCTGCCGCGCGAAGAAGCGATCGAAGCCATCAAGAACACCATCAAGAAGACGTACGGCAAGCGCGGCGAGAGCGTGGTCAAGAAGAACTTCGACGCCGTGGATATGGCGCTGGCCTACATGCACGAAGTGAAGGTGCCGGCCGAAGCCAACAGCCTGACGGACCTGCGGCCGGCGATGCCCGCCGAAGCGCCCGAGTTCGTCCGCAACACGCTGGGCAAGATCTACGCCGGCTTCGGAGACGACCTGCCGGTGAGCGCTTTCCCGGTTGACGGAACCTTCCCGACATCCACCTCGCAGTGGGAGCGGCGCAACATCGCTCTCGAGATTCCGGTGTGGGACGAGGCGCTGTGCATACAGTGCGGCAAGTGCGTCATGGTTTGCCCGCACGCCTGCATCCGCGCCAAGGTCTACGAGTCGGACCTGGCGGCAAGCGCTCCTTCGACGTTCAAGTCCACCGCGGCGCGCTGGCGCGAATTCAAGGACAAGAAGTACACCTTGCAGGTGGCGCCGGAGGATTGCACCGGATGCGGCCTGTGCGTCGAAGTCTGCCCGGTGAAGAGCAAGACGGAAGTGAAGCACAAGGCCATCAACATGGCGCCGCAGCAGCCGCTCCGCCAGCCGGAGTGCGAGAACTGGGACTTCTTCAAGTCCCTGCCCGAGACGGATCGCAAGGTTCTCAACCTCTCGCAGGTCAAGGATTCGCAGCTGCTCCAGCCGCTGTTCGAATTCTCGGGTGCGTGCGCGGGCTGCGGCGAGACGCCCTACCTCAAGCTCATGACCCAGCTGTTCGGCGACCGCGCCATCTGCGCCAACGCCACGGGCTGCTCGTCGATCTACGGCGGCAACCTGCCTACAACGCCCTATTGCGTCAACCATGAAGGCCGCGGGCCGACATGGTCGAACTCGCTGTTCGAGGACTGCGCCGAGTTCGCTCTCGGCATGCGCATCTCGGTCAACCAGCAGAAGGCGTATGCGGAACAACTGCTCCGCAGCATGGCTTCGATGGTCGGCGACGATCTGGCGGAAGCCATCCTCAACGCTCCGCAGAAGACCGAGCGCGACATCGAAGAGCAGCGCGCGCGGCTCGTAATCCTCAAGCAGAAGATTGCGGATCTCAAGACCTCGCAGGCGCTGGACCTGGCCGCCTGCGCCGACAGCCTCGTGAAGAAGAGCGTGTGGGGCATCGGCGGCGACGGCTGGGCGTACGACATCGGCTACGGCGGGTTGGACCACGTTCTGGCGAGCGGCCTGGATGTGAACCTGCTCGTTCTCGACACCGAGGTTTACTCCAACACCGGCGGCCAGGCGTCCAAATCGACGCCGCTCGGCGCCGTCGCGAAGTTCGCCTTCGGCGGCAAGCCGCGGCCGAAGAAAGATCTGGCCATGATGGCCATGAACTACGGCAGCGTGTACGTAGCCAAGCTCGCTTTCGGCTCGAACGACATGCAGACCCAGAAGGCGTTCCTCGAAGCGGAGGCTTACAACGGCCCCTCGCTGCTGATCTGCTACTCGCACTGCATCAACCACGGTTACGACCTGGTCCACGGGCTGGATCAGCAGAAGGCCGCGGTGCAGTCCGGCTACTGGCCGCTGTTCCGCTTCAATCCGGAGCTGACCAAGCAGGGCAAGAATCCGCTGCAGCTCGATTCGCGCGCGCCGTCGCTGGCGCTCGACAAGTACATTTACAACGAGACCCGCTACTCCATGCTGCGGCAGAGCCAGCCGGAGCACGCCAAGGCGCTCTACGACCAGGCTGTGGAGGCCGTCAACAGCCGCTGGAAGCTGTACGAGTACATGGCAGCGATGCCCGGCGATGGCGGGGCCAACGGCTCCGCCGAAGCGCAACCGGCTCCGGCTGTGAAGGAGGAGAAGTAATCATGGACCTCACGACAAAATATCTTGGACTGAACCTGAAGAACCCGCTGGTGGTTTCGGCCTCTCCGCTCTCGGAGCATCTCGGCAACATCAAGAAGATGGAGCAGGCCGGGGCGGCGGCGGTGGTGATGCACTCGCTTTTCGAGGAGCAGATCGAACAGGATGGCGAGGCGCTTGACCGCAGCCTCTCGACGGGCGGCAGCGCCGAGGCGGCGTCCTATTTCCCGAACGTGGACAGCTACCGGATCGGGCCGGAGACCTACCTGGAGAACCTGGCCAAGGCCAAGGCGAGCGTGAAGATTCCGATCATCGCCAGCCTGAACGGCGCATCATCCGGCGGTTGGACCGACTACGCCAAGAAGATGCAGCAAGCCGGCGCGGATGCGATCGAGCTCAACATCTACACCATTCCCACCGATCCCAGGGTCAACGCGGCCGAGATCGAGCAACGGTATTGCGACCTGGTGAAGGACGTGAAGGCCAGCGTCCAGATCCCGGTGGCCGTCAAGCTGTGCCCGTATTTCAGCGCCATGGTGAATATGGCGATGCAGCTGGAACAGGCCGGCGCCGACGGACTGGTGCTCTTCAATCGTTTCTACCAGCCCGATTTCGACCTCGAAGCACTGGAGGTCGTTCCCAGCCTGCAACTCAGCACTCCCTACGAGCTGCTGCTGCGGCTTCACTGGGTGGCCATCCTTCACGGCCGCGTGCGGCCCGACCTGGCCATCACCGGCGGCGTCCACAGCTCCTACGACGTGTTGAAGGCGATGATGGCGGGCGCGCAGGTCACCATGATGGCGTCGGCGATTCTGAAGCGCGGCATCGATTACATCGCGACCGTGCTGGGCGAGCTACAGACCTGGATGGAAGAGCACGAATACGAATCCATCAAGCAGATGCAGGGCTCGATGAGCCAGAAGTCGGTGGCCGATCCGAAGTCTTTCCTGCGCGGAAATTATTTGAAGGTTCTCAGTTCCTACGCCCTCAGGGCGTAGGTTGTCCTTGTCACCTCCTCAAGGCCGCGGCCGCAACCCCGCGGCCTTTTTTTGTGCGCGGCCCGACGTCCCGCCAGTCGGGAACGTCATCTGGCTCGAGAGGGGAAGAGACGTTCGTCAAAGACGAATGGTACTGCAGGCTCGGCAACAATTCGTGCGAACTCCGGATGCCAGGGATTCAATAAGAAGTTGAACTCCGCCGGGATGACGGCCGATCGAACGCGCAGCGCAGCTGACGCTTGGGTGGCCAGCCAATGGTCGCCCAGTTCCCAAGGGCCAGCGTCCGGAAGGTTCCTCGCTACATCATCGTCCGTGAGGATGATCAGATCGCCTGGGATCGATGCGCACACTGAGACATATCCTACAGGGAAATCCTCCTGGGACATATGAACTAGATTCTCTAAAACGGCCAGCGAGATGCTTTCCGCCATGTAGACCATCGGATGGCCCGGAGAATTCCAGCGGCCCCCAACCTGCTTCGCACCTTCTCCGTCCAACCGTTGGTGGACAGCCCGGCAGACCCGGCAGACGCGCTGGCTCATTTATGAGGGTATGTTATGCTCGATCCGAGTGAGGATCTGCTCGACCAACTCGATACCGTCTTGACCTTCTAACAACTCTGAGGGTGAG
>DATNLV010000142.1:0-7265 GCA_035602665.1 Bryobacteraceae bacterium
CGTCGAATCCTGCACGAACGTGTTGCCGGCCACCGGATTGTGGTACGTCACTACCCCGCGCAGGCGCACCGGGTACCCCAGCCTGGCCTGGTCCTCCGAAAGCAGCTTCACCTGCGCCACCGTCGTCAACACGGGCAGGGGCGATGCGGTGGGGTGCGCCTCTGTCCAGTTCGAAACCGTGGCGTCCAAGAGAACCGGCGCGCCATGTTCCTCGCCCGCAAACCCCAGCACGCAGAACGGTCCTCCGGGCACGATGTCTTCGGATCGGCCGGGCCGCAACGGCACGGCTCCCGTGGCATCCCGAAGGACCAACTCACCTCCCTCGAGCGCGATCATGCCACGCAGGCGGATGCGGTGCTCGCTCGGGCTTCCCTTCCCGGCCGCGAGCACGGATCCGGCGGTCACAAGCGGAACGTCAACCGGCGCGGGTGCCGGCTTCACCACCGCGACCTCGCTCATCGATCTGGCCCACAACTTCACGCCGATCGGGGCGCCGGTGGCGTCGAAGCTGGTGCCCAACACCCCTCGCACCCTCACCACGGCGTCCGGCAGCGAGCGGTAATCCGCGAACGAAAGATCCCTCACGCCCACTTTGACCTCGCGGCCAAGCGTGCGAACCACCAGCGCCACCCTGCCCGCGTGGTCGATGGCGGCCGATCTCACCAGTCCTTCGATCTCGACGTAGCGGTATTGGAGCGTCCCCGAAACCAGGTCGCCTTCGGCGGGCCGCACCGGCGCCGGCAGCGGGTTGGCCCCGCTCCTCATAGTGATGCTGCGACAGGCTACGGCTGGGCTCAATCCACCGTCCACAACCACTCCCGTGAGTTCCACGCCGCGTCCCGGTTCAAGCGGCAGGTTTGCCAGCGGCGCGCCCTCCACTCGAACCGCTCCCGTGGCGTCTTGCATGATCAGCAGGAGGATGGCGGTATCGGAGAAGGTTACGGTGCCGCGCAGATGAACCAGAACCTGCCCGGCTGCCGCTTCCGGGGTGAGTTCGCGTATCTGGCCGACCGTGGTCAGAGGGCTGCTGGGAACACCGGCGGACCTGGGCGCGCAGCCGCTCGAGGCTGCCCAGGCCAGCACCAGGCAGGCCGCCAGCGCCCGCCCGCGGCCCGCGGGCACGGGAATATCCAACGCGATGCGAACAAAGGTGTTACCTTGAGCGCTCATTTCCCTATTCCGTGCCAGATGTTAGGATACACCTGCCCGCCTGACTTTCCAAGAATATGAGCTGAAATGGCTCAATCGCACTACATTGGCGCCGTTTTTCGTTTTCCTGACTCAGCGAGACTATCTGCGTTGCTAAAAACCGGCTAACCAGCTGTAAGTGCGCTCTTTAGTATAGTCGCGAGGTTTCAAGAGCTTTGTTCCGAGGCGTAACCCGGACTCTCTTTCTTCTTCCGACACATTGCGGGGCAGCCCCGGATATCTTGGGGTGATGAGCCCAAAACTCCCCGTAGCGCCCCAGTACTTTGGGGGGCGGGATTCATCCCGCGCGGGGCTTTAGCTCCGCTACCAGCCGCTACGAGCACCGCCAAGGTGCGCCGCTCGGGGAAAGCGGGCTAAAATGAACGGTTCAAGCTGGCCGGAGGCCGGCGGCATATGCTCTCGGCAATCCGCGCAATCCTCATCCTCGACCCGCTGATTCTCCTCTCCACCGCGCTGATGGGAACCATTTCCGCCGTGGTTTCGTTTTTCGACTCCACCGGCCGCACCCAGCATCGCGTGGCCAGAGCCTGGGCGCACATGGTGGTCCGGTTCGCCGGCGCCCGCGTTCGCGTCGAAGGACTCCAGCACCTGGTTCCCGGCGCGAGCTACGTCATCGTGGCAAACCATCTCAGTTTTATGGATATTCCGGTGATTCTGGCCTACCTGCCCGTCGAGATCCGCTTCATGGCGAAAAGGAGCCTGTTCACGGCGCCCTTCATCGGCTATCACCTGCGCCGTTCGGGGCACCTGCCGGTGGAGCGGGAAGACGTCAGGGCTTCCGTGAAGACCATGGCGGAGGCGGCACAAATGATCCGCAGCCGCAGAATTTCGGTCCTGATTTTTCCCGAAGGCGGGCGCTCGCCGCGCGAGATGCGCGAATTCAGGGAAGGGGCCGCCTATATCGCGATCAAGGCCGGCGCGCCCGTTGTGCCGGTAGGATTGGACGGCACCCGTCAGATCCTGCCCATGGGTTCGATCCACGTGAAGCCCGGCGAAGTGGTGTTGCGCATCGGCCAACCGATCCCAACCGGAGCGCTCAACATCCGCGACCGCCACGCGCTTACCGAACAGTTGCAGCAGAAGGTGGCTGAACTCGCGGGCTGCTGCACTTGATCCGATGGACGCGTGGTGGATCGTCGGAATCTTCGTGGCGCTCCTGCTGCTGACCCGCCTGGGCGGCGGTGGCTGAAGCAACTCCCCCTCCGGCCGTGGGCCGGGCAGCTGCTGATAATCAACCAACCCCTACGCCTGTGCGATAGCCGGCGCCGCCGTCTGAGCCTGTCTGGTCTCCCCGCGCAGCCACGTCTGCAGGCGCTCCATATAAAGGTAGATCACCGGCGTGATGTAAAGCGTCAGCAACTGCGACACCACCAGTCCACCCACCACCGCCAGACCCAGCGGTTGCCGTGCGTCCCCGCCTTCCCCGTAACCGAGAGCGATCGGCAGCGTGCCCAGCAGCGCCGACATGGTGGTCATCATGATGGGCCGGAAGCGCAAAGTGCAGCCCTGGTAGATCGCGTCGAAGGGCTTCTTGCCGTCCACCCGTTGCGCCTCCAGCGCGAAGTCGATCATCATGATCGCGTTCTTCTTCACCACGCCCAACAGCATGATGAGGCCGACGAAGGCAAACAGGTCCAGCTCCCGGTGGAACAGCCGCAGCGTCAATAGAGCGCCGAAGACGGCCGACGGCAGTCCGGAAAGAATCGTGATGGGGTGGATGAAGCTCTCATACAAGATTCCCAGCACGATGTAAATCACCAGGATGGCCACGATCAACAACACCGACAGGCCTTCGAACGAGCGCTGAAACTCCTTCACCGTCCCCTGGAAATTGGCCGTGATGGTGGCCGGCATGCGAAGTTCCCGGATGGCGTCGTCCACATGCTCGGCCGCCTGGCCCAGCGAGAAACCGGGCTTCAGGTTGAACGACACGTTCACCGCCGGAAGCTGGCCGAAGTGTTGCACCGTCAGCGGACCCACGGTGGGCGTGAATCCCACCACCTCGTCCATGGGAATCAGCGAGCCCTGCGAAGAGCGTATGTAGAGCTTCGACAGCGCTTCCGGGCTGCGTTGGTACTGGGGTGCCACTTCCATCAGTACCGCGTACTCGTTCGCCGGAGTGAAAATCGTCGAAACCTGCCGGCTGCCGTAAGCGCTGTAGAGAGCGTCCTGGATCTGCTCCGGAGTTACTCCCAGCGACAGCGCGCGGTCGCGGTTGATCGTCGCCATCACCTGCGGGCTGGCGATCTGCAGGTCCGAGTTGACGTCCACGAACCCGGGCAGCGTCCGCATCTTCGCAATCAGCCGCGGCACCCAGGGGTAGATCTCGCGCAGGTTCACGCTCTGCAGCGTCATCTGATAAACGCTGATGGAATTTTGGCCGCTGACGGTAATGGGCGGCGGATTCTGCATGAACGTCATCAGCCCCGGCACTACGGCCACCTTCGGCCGCAGTTCCGCGATGACCTGATCCACGGAGAGCGGCCGCTGGTCGCGCGGTTTCATCCGTGCGAAAAAGAAGCCCTGGTTGCCGCTGGTCACGAACGAGCCGCCGTCGCGTACGTTGGGGTCCGCCATCACGATATCGGACACGGCCAGGTGGTGCTTGGCCATCGATTCGAAAGAGATGTCCTGCCCGGCCAGTGTCACCCCGAACATGAACCCGCTGTCCTGGCTGGGGATGAAACCAGTCGGCATGCCCAAGAACAGGTACACCGTGCCCACCAGCAGCGCCACGGCAGCCAGCAGGGTGATGAACTGGTGGCGAAGCACGCCGCGCAACGTGACGTCGTAGGCCCACGCCAGCCCGTTGAACCCTCTCTCGAGGACGTGGTAGACCACGCCATGCCGCGCGTCGCGGCTGACCCCCAGGAAGCGGCTGCCCAGCATCGGCGTCAGGCTCAGCGAGACGAAGCCCGAAATCAGAATGGCAATTGTGATGGTTACCGAGAACTCGTGCAGCAGCCGGCCCACGATCCCGCCCATGAACAGCACCGGGATGAACACCGCCACCAACGAAATGGTCATCGAAAGGATGGTGAAGCCGATCTCCCGCGACGCCAGCAGCGCCGCTTCCATCCGCGATTTGCCCATCTCCATGTAGCGCACGATGTTCTCGAGCATGACGATGGCATCGTCCACCACAAACCCCACCGAGAGCGTCAGCGCCATCAGCGAAAGGTTGTTGAGGCTGTAGCCGAGCAGGTACATCGCGGCGAACGTGCCGACAATCGACAGCGGCACCGCCGCGCCCGGAATCAACGTGGCGGAGAGATTGCGCAGGAACAGGAAGATGACCATCACCACCAGGCAAACGGTCAGGATCAGCGTGAACTCGACGTCGTGAATCGAACCGCGGATGGATTCCGAGGCGTCGAAGGCGATATCCAGTTTCACCGCCGGCGGAATCTCATGGCGGAACTCGGGCAGCAGCCGCTTGATGTTGTCCACCACCTCGACGGTATTGGTTCCGGGCTGGCGCTGGATGGCCAGAATCACGCCGCGCGAGCCGCCGAACCACGCGTAGGTCTTGTCGTTCTCCACGCTGTCGAGGACGTTGCCGAGCTGTTCCAGTCGCACCGGAGTGCCGTTGCGCCACGCCACCACGATGGGGCGGTAGGCAGCGGCATCCATCAACTGCCCGCTCGATTCCACGGTAAACGCCTGCTTGGCGCCCCAGAGTTTGCCGGTAGGCAGGTTGACGTTGCTCGACGAAATGGCACGCTGCACATCGTCGATTCCGACGTTGCGCTCCGCCAGAGCATCGGGATCGAGCTGCACCCTCACGGCATACTTCTGGCTGCCGTAAACAACCACGCGCGAGACCCCGCTCACCATCGAGATGCGCTGCGAGAGCATGGTCTCGGCGTATTCATCCACGGTGTAGAGCGGCAGCGTGGTGGAATTCAGCGAGAGGTAGAGTACGGGCTGCTCCGCCGGGTTGGCTTTCTGATAGGACGGCGGGCGCGGCATGTTGGGGGGCAGTTGCCCGCCCGCGCTCGCGATAGCCGCCTGAATGTCCTGCGCCGCAGCGTCGATGTTGCGCTCGAGGGTGAACTGAACCGTGATGGTCGTCTGTCCCTGGGAGTTCGTCGAGCTCATCTGCTGCACGCCCGCGATGGTGGAGAACTGGCGCTCGAGCGGTGTAGCGACGGAGGACGCCATGGTCTCGGGACTGGCCCCCGGCAATACGGCGGAAACCGCGATCGTGGGGTAGTCCACGCTGGGCAAAGCGGCCACCGGAAGAGCCCGGAAGCCCACGATCCCGAACAGCAGGATCGCGAGCATGACCAGCGCCGTCATGACCGGACGCTCAATGAAGATGCGCGAGAGATTCATAAGCTAGCTCCGTGGGGCAGGACTCCAGTCCTGCAGCGGGTCTCCAGACCCGCCTCCATGCGAGTATCCAGTGGCGTGTGCCCCACCTACAACTCCCGTGAGTCGATCTTGCCCGCCGGAACGGCCTGTATGTGCGCCCCTGGAAAGAGGCGAAGCTGGCCGTCGGTGACCACCGTCTCCCCCGGCGCCACGCCCTTCTCGAGGACGATCATGCCGCCCACCGTGCGGCCCGCCGCCACCAGCCGCGGCTCCACCGTCTGGTCTTTCTTCACCACGTAGACGAACTGCCCTTTCTGCCCCGCCTGCACCGCCTCGGCCGGCACCACGGTCGCCTCCTGGGCATCCAGGCGGAGCACGGCGTCGACGAACTGGCCCGGCCACAGCAGCCTGTCGCCATTATTGAAAACGGCTTTGAGCCGGATCGTGCCGGTGGTCGTATCCACCGTGTTATCGATCACCGCCAGCGAGCCTTGCACCTTCCTGGTGGGATCGCTCTTGAGCGATACTTCGACCGCCAGCTTCGAGCCGGCGCTGCGCGTCCGGATCTCTCCCAGGTGCTGCTCCGGAACGCCGAACGACACGAAGATCGGCTCGATCTGGTTGATCACCACCAGCGTCGTGTCGCCGTTGTTCTTGACGTAATTGCCGGCGTGCACCAGAACGTTTCCCGCCCGTCCCGTGATGGGCGAGTGGATCTCGCAGTAGGAGAGATCGAGCTTGGCCCGATCCACCATCGCGCGGTCGCTATCGAGCGATGCCCGGGCGCTCTCGATGGCGGCCTGATCGGCGTGCACCGACTCCCCCTGCGCCTCGAAGGTGGCGCGCACCTGGTCGTACTGGCTCTGCGCGGTGATGCCTTGCTTGAGAAGTTCCGCGTACCGCTTCGCATCGGCCTCGGCCGTCTTCAACTGGGCCTGGTCGCGGCCGACATTGGCCTGGGCCTGTAGCAGCAGCGCCTGGTCCTTCGACACGGCCGCTTCCGCCTGCCGCAGGGCCTCTTGATAGGGGCGCGGGTCGATCTGGAAAAGCAGGTCTCCCTGTTGAATCAGGCCGCCCTCGGTGAAGCGGACGCCCACCAGGTCTCCCGCCACCTGCGATTTGATCTGCACGGTGCGGAAAGGCTCAACCGTGCCGACCGCCCGAACCTCCACCGGAAGCACCTCGCGAACCGCCTCCACCACGCTCACTGGCGTCGCGGGCGCACCGCCGGGACCCGCCGCCGGCTGAGCCGCTTTATCGGCCCCGCACCCCGCCAGCATCACGGCCATCAGAACCACCAAGGCGAATCGCACCGTACCTCCTTGACCCTCAACCAGATCCCTGCGTTCCCAGTGTAGCCCGATCAGGCCCCAGCCCCGCCCAGCACCGATCCGCCCGCGTAAGCAAGCGGATCCGTGTGTAAAGTTTTGTCAATTGTGAGACGGAGCGGTACCGACACGGGTTGCGATCCCTTCCAATGTATACAGACGGAGGTACGTCAAAGTTCCATGAGAATGCGAAACGCAGTCATTACCGCCGCGCTGAGCGGGCCGTTGCTTCTGCTCGCGGGCGATTCCTGGCGCGACAAAGATCCTGCCCAGTGGAGCAGTGACGAGGTCAACCAGGTGCTGACCAATTCTCCCTGGGCCAGGCAGGTCACCACCAGCGCCAGCCAGGAAGGCGACCGGTCCCAAAGCGGCGGTAGCGGCGGCGGTAGCGGTCGCAGCGGCGGTTGGGGC
>DATNLV010000153.1:0-2229 GCA_035602665.1 Bryobacteraceae bacterium
TACCTCTTTCCCCCGTCCAGCAAGCCACTGGCGTGAATTCAGTTTCGCCCTCCACATGGTTCAGCAGGCGATCGAGCCCAGGCTATCGCTGTCCAGCATGATCGGGAGTTGGGCGGGAATAGCACGCGCTCTGGCAGAACACCCCCGAGCACGCCTGCCCCAGTTCTTAAGTTAGCGCTTATGGGCTTCAGCCCCGCTGCTCAGGCGCTCGCGTAATATCCCTCGCGCGCCTGCACGATCAAGGACTTGTCTTTGGTAGTCAGCCGCAGGTGGCGATATCCGGGCCCGGCCTCCGGACGGTCCGACGTGAAGCCGAGGTTGTACTGGCTGCGGAGCTCCTCATCGATCCGCGCGAAGGTTTGTTCGAGCGGCTGCTTCTTGGAGACCTCGAAGAACCCGCCGCCGGTCTCCTTCGAGATCTGCTGCAGGACCTTCTTGCCGTCGGGCCGATTGCCGCCCGGGCGCCCCATCCGCCCGCCGCCATGGCCCCCGCCGCCATGCCCTCCGCCCCAACCGGGGCCGCCGATGCCGTGCGAGAACGGCTGCTCGTCGGCGAACAGAATCGAGTACACCAGCGTGTCCGCGCGGTGCGCCGATTCAATCGCGCTCTCGATCGGCACCTTGCTGCCGCGATCCACGCCGTCCGAAAGAACGATGAGCGCTTTCCGGCCGTCCTGCTTCTTCATAAGCTCATCGGAGGCCAGCAGCACGGCATCGTACAGCGCCGTTCCTCCGCCGTGACCGCCGCCCGAATGCTGCCCGCCGCCGCGGCCCTCGCCCGACCCGCCACCCTCCTCGCGGCGCTGCAGTTGCGGAGTCTCCAGGTCGTTGAGCGCCGCTTTCAGCTTCTGGCGGGACGAGGTCAGATCCTGCAGCAGTTCCACCTCGTGGTCGAAATGGAGGACGAAGCCTTTGTCTTTGTCTTCGCGCAGCACCAGGTCCAGAAAGGTTGCGCTCGCCGTGCGCTCCTGGCCGATCAGCCTGCGCTGGCTCATGCTCGTGTCCACCATCAGGCCGAGCGTCAGCGGCAGGTCGGTCTCCCGCGCAAAGTAGCGGATCACCTGCGGCCGGTCGTCCTCTTCGAGCGTGAAGTCGTCGCGCTCCAGCTTGCGCATGATCGCCCCGTGCTTGTCGCGCACCGAGGCGATCACGTTGACCACTTTGACGCTGGCGCTATAGGTGGGGTTCTGCCACGCCCGCAGAATCCGGGAAGCGGAACCGAACGCCGCGGCCCCCATCAGGAGTTGGCGTCTCGATATTCCTCCGGAAGCCCTCACAGTTCGATTATCCGCCTGGCCCGAATGCCCTGGCCGCCGCCTTTACGAATCTTTACAGGGCTTGAGCGGCGATCTGCCGATCTACGCCCGGAGAAAGAAATATGGGATCGATCAACACCCTCGGCAGCACCCTGAGCACCATCAACCAGTCGCTGCTGGCCGAGCTCAGTTCCGTTCTTCCAACCAAGAACACCGCCACCACCGCCGCCAGCACGCCGGTTTCCGGCGACAACGCCAACTTGTCGCAGGTCGGTCAGCTGTTCCAGGAGCTCGAACAGCTTCAGACCTCCGACCCAAACGCATTGAAGAAGGTGCTGGAGGACGCCGCCGCGAAGTTCTCGACCGCGGCCCAGCAGTCGACCGATCCTACCCAGGCGAGCTTCCTGACCAACCTCGCCGACCGGTTCCAGAAGGCCGCCGATACGGGCGACCTTTCCGCGCTCCGCCAGCCCGCCGCCGGCGCGACCTACGGAGTGCAGGGCCACCATCATCACCATCACCATGGAGGCGGATCGAGCCAGGCCGCCAGCTCAACCAGCACCCAAACGGACGCCAGCGCCGCGGACTCAACCACCCCTTCTTCGCCCACCACGCAGGACCTCCTCGCCGCCCTGTTCAGCCAGAACACGTAGGAGCCAGGCCCGCAGTCGCCACCAACCGCCCCAACGCGATCGTCTTGTTGTAGCTGACGGCTGCGCAGCCGCGCCATCGGCCACCAGTCGCCACGAACCGCCCCGACGCGATCGCCTTGTTGTAGCTGACGGCTGACCGCTGATAGCTGACGGCTGCGCAGCTGGCTGCGAAGCCGAGACAAACGCCTACGTTTCTCTTTACTCTTCGGTCTCCCTGAATTAAACTGATTTAACGGGGGGTGTGCGATGAAGACAAAGGTCGCGTTTGCCCTTGGACTCCTGCTGGCCGGCGGCTCCGCCTTGGCCCAGCAGTATCTGAT
>DATNLV010000158.1:0-2620 GCA_035602665.1 Bryobacteraceae bacterium
GCCGCCGGCAGCGCTGAGCTCGGAGAACATCCGAAAGAGCTCCAGCGATTCCGGCGTCGTGTTCACCGCGGTGGTGACCCTCCCCGCCAGGCGATACTCGATGGTGCCCGCGAGCGCCGTCGTGTGGCCCGCCCCGCGCAAGATCGCGTCCAGCAGAAACGCGGTCGTCGTCTTTCCATTGGTGCCGCTGATTCCGGTGATGGCGATCCGCTCGTCCGGCTTCCCGAAAAAGTTGCGCGCCGCAACCGCCAGCGCCTGCCGGCCGTGGCCCACCTGAATCCACTCGCCCGCGGCGTCCGCCGGCCGCGGCGATTCGCTCACCACCGCCAGCGCCCCGCCCTCGAACGCCCGGGCCGCAAACGCGCCGCCGTCGACGTGCTTGCCCGGAAACGCGAAGAACAGGAAGCCCGGCGCCACCTTCCGGGAGTCGTACGCCACGCCGCTCACCCGGGCCGCGGCGAGGGCAGGCGGAATCGTCCCGACCAAGGGCGCGCCGGAGAGGATTTCGCCCAGTGTCATCGGAACAGCACCTTGACCTTTTCGCCGGGATTCAACGGGCTGCCCGGCGGCGGCGCCTGCTGCCGCGCGATGCCGCTCCCCACCACTTCCACCGGAACCCCCAAGGCCATCGACTGCTCGATCACCGCGCGCACCGTTTTACCTTCGAAGCTCGGGGCCGACGGGCCGGCCACGGTCACCGAGGATGCTCCGGCGACGGTCACCGCGGATGTCCCTGTCGCCGGCTTCGCCTGGGCCGGCGCAGTCTTGGGCGCCACGATCGGCGGCGGAGGCAGTTGCTCCAGATCCTCCGGCGGCGTGCTCATGTCGGCAATGGCCACATCGTTGGCTTCCTGCGGATCGGCCAGCGGCGGCGGCTCCACTTCGGGGATGTCCTTGGGCACGGCCAGCAGGCGCAGCGTCTCCGTCGCCACAGTCTTGAACACGGGAGCCGCCACCACGCCGCCGAACATGTGCACCCCGTTGAGCGTCACCGCGATCACCACCGCCGGGTTGGTCACCGGCGCGAAGCCCACGAACGAACCGTTGTACATGTGGGTGTAATGCTTGGTGTCCAAGTCGAAGATTTGCGCCGAGCCGGTTTTACCACCGGAGGTGTATCCCGCCAGCCGCGCCGCTTTACCGGTCCCTCGAAGCACCACGCCTTCCATCATTTGACGCATGGTGATGGCGGTCTCGGGCCGCAGGACCCGCTCCGGCGCCGATACCGGTTCGTTCTCGATCTTCCCGCCGGGGCGCTGCCGTTTCAGGATCAGCCGCGGCTTCACCAGCACGCCGCCGTTGGCAATCACCGAACACGCCTGCGCCAGTTGCAGCGCCGTCGTGCTCACTTCGTGCCCCATGGAAACCGAAGCGATGGAAGTCTTGCCCCAGTGCTTCAAATCCCTGATCATCCCAGACGACTCGGCCGGCAGCGGGACCCCGGTAATTCTGCCGAATCCGAACTTGTGAACGTAATCGAGGAGGTTCTTTTCCCCGACCTTTAATCCTATCTGGATCGCACCAATATTGCTCGATTTCGCCAGAACGTCCGCCACCGCCAGCGTGCCGTAGCCGTGATGCGCCTCGTGAATCACACGGCTGCCCAGCCTGATGGTTCCATTCCCGCAATTGATGGGCGTCTCCGGCCGAAGCGAGGTGGTCTCGAGCGCCGCCGAAACCGTGACGATCTTGAACACGGAGCCCGGCTCGAACGCCACCGAAACGGGATGGTCGAAACGCGCCGTGGACCCCTCCTCGGGCGATGGCGGCTGGTTGGGATCGAAGACCGGGTAGCTGGCCATGGCCAGTATTTCTCCCGTGTGCGGTTCCATGACCACGGTGCTTCCGCTCGAGGCGTGATAAAACTCGCACGCAGCCTTCAGCTCGCGCTCGGCCACAAATTGAATGCTCTCGTCGATGCTCAGCGTGATGCTCTGCCCCGGCTCGGCCACGGCGGAAACCGTCGATTCGATCGGCCGGCCGGTGACGTCGGTCAGCATGCTGACCTTGCCCGCGCGCCCGTTCAGATCCCGGTCCAGCCGCTGCTCGAGTCCCAGGTTGCCGCGCTCCTGAAAGTCCACCGTGCCCACCACGTGACTCGCCAGCGGCCCGTCGGGATAGTAGCGGTGCGGCTCCTTCCGGAACTCCACCCAGTCCAGCTTCAGGCTGCGCAGCGCCTCGGCTTCCCCCGGAGCGATCTTCCGTTTGACCCACAGAAACCCGGTGCCCTTGGGCTTGCGCTTCTGCTCCCGCGCGCTGCGCTGTTCCTCCACCGCGGCATCCATCCGCCCCAGCAGCTCTTCGCGATCGACGCCCAGCACCCGCGCCAGGATGGAAGCCGCCAGCGGCCGGTCCGGCACCAGCAATGGATCGATCGCCACGCTATCGGCGGGAACGCTCATGGCCAGAACGTGGCCCTCGCGATCGTAGACGGAGCCCCGCGGCGCGTCCACGCGCAGAATGTGGTTCTGCTGGTGGTCGGCCTGCTCCTTATAGGTCTTATGCGAGACGACCTGGAGTTGAACCAGGCGGCAGAGAATCAAGATGGCCCACAGCAGGGCGCCTGCCCAAAGAATGAACAGCCGGGCGCCGGGATGCGCCCTCTCGCGAACCCGTTCGT
>DATNLV010000164.1:0-7227 GCA_035602665.1 Bryobacteraceae bacterium
TCGCCGTCCCCCGAGGGCAGCTCGAGGTCGAGCCGGCCGCCGTCCCACGTCAACCCGACGGCCCCCGAAGCCTCATCCGTCTCGCCGAACAAAAGAACTGGAGTGCCCGCGAACACCATCGCCGGGGGCTCCGGCTGAACGTTGCTCGAAGCTTTCAACCCGATGGCGACCGGCCGCCCTATGCTCGCGAACAGATCCACCGCGGCCATATCCACGCGCTCCCGCGCTGTCGCAAAGCGGCTGACCCCCGCGGTCTCGCGGGCTAGCAGGGCGAGGAAACGGTCCTGGCTGGCGCTGCCGATCCCCAGGCAATGCAGACGGATATTTGCGGCGCGCGCGTGCGCCAGAATCTCTTCGGTGCCGGCCACCTGGCCGTCCGTGAGGATCAGCACGTCGCCACCGCCGCTGAGCATGCGAGCGGCCTCCGTGAACCCTCGTGCCAACTCGGTTCCACCACGCGCATCTACATGGCTCAGAAACTCTCGAGCCTTCTGGCGGTTCTCGCGCGTCCCGCGGAGGAGTTCGGCGGCCATGCTCTCCACGCGATCGTCGAACGCCACCAGGCCGAACCAGTCGCTTTCGGAAAGAGCGGCGAGGCAGGCCTCGATGGCTTTGCGCGCTTGCTCGATCGGCGCGCCCTGCATCGAGCCGGAGCGATCGAGGAGGATGATGGTCCGCCGCGGCCCTTCCTTGTTCACTCCGAACAGCGTGGACGGCACCACCGCCCCAAAGGCCCGCTTCCCGTCGCCGGCCGCGCCCGCAAACATCTGCGCGGCGATTGTTTTATACCGGACATCAAGCACCAGGTCGCGATTCGGAACGTCCTTTGCGGGCGCCAGCGCCACACGCGCCGGCGACGCTCCGTCCTGTCTCACTCGAATCGAGTGCGAAGGCGACCCAAGCTCCTCTACAGGAAGCTGAGAGAGCACCGACAGATCGAACCCGACCTCGTGCAGTGACGCCGCGTCCTCGCGAAACCGGGGCAGAATCATGTCGCCGAACGTGCCGGCCGGCAACTCTATCTCGCCTTCGCCCTCCGCCACAACGGCGGCTTTCATCTGCGAGTGATACGCCGGCGCGAGGGTGAACGGAAACCGGAACCGGAGCCCGTCGTCCCGCAGCTCGACGCCCGAGAGCACCTCGAGATACACGGTAACGGTCTCGTTCGGACGAATATTGCCGACCGTCAGATTCACCACGCCGTCGCCATACTGGCGCGCCAGCGCCGAAAGCGAGCCGTCCGCGATGCCCTGTTCGTAGGCCTTTACGGCCTCCTCGGTCTGCCGCAACTCAGAGTGCGCTTCGAAGCCCTCGCCGGTAATCCGGAATGCGCGCAACGCCGCGTCGCGAGGCAGAAGAAACGAGTAGATCGCCTCCAGCGGCTTGTCTTCGCCCGAGCGAAACACGTGCTGAATCGTGAGGTGCGCCCCCGCGGGCAGGATACGCCCGGTCAACCACAGCCGCTGCATCGCAAGACGCATGGGCTCCCCGCTCGGCGCCGCAAGAGGCGCAAAACTCACGGATCGCGTGGTCATCTGTTATTCCTTCCTTTCGTCGCGAAGAACTCGCGCCAATTCGGCGATCGCCGCGCGGACCTGCTTGGTCCGCCAGGGGCTCGCATCGGTTCGCGCCCACACCACGACATCGTCCGCTACCGGGTATTGCCACCAGGCCGTCGGCTCGGGGGAACGTCTCGTTTTGGCCCCGCCTAGAATGCGGCCAATCTCGGAGAGCATCCTGCCTTCGGCCTGCAGACCCTTGATCCGCTCCAGGCGCGCCAGGTGCTCTGCCGTGTAGGCCGCTCCCCGCCCCGCCTTCAGAGGACCGTCAAGCAGGCCGCGCGCGATGTAGAAGCGGATGGTCCGCTCGGGCAGCCCTGTAGCCTCGGCGAGTTCGGCGAGCGTCAGGTACTCATTCATGCTCCTTGAGAGTAGCTCAAGAAATAGCCACTGTCAAGTACTGTCGTGATGGGGCGGCCGATCACTGGAACGTGTAGACCAGGTCGACCACGTCGCTGCCCGTGCGCGGCTCAAGACGCAGTTCGACTCTGCGGGCGCCGGCGCCGTGCACGAGTTCGAAGCGGAAGGAGTGAACGGCGTCCATATCGAGCGGCGCGCCCGGAGCGATGGGCCAGCGCGCCCTGTTCCGCGCCTCCGACGGCGCATCGAGGCCCACGATGCGAAGGTCGCCCATCTTCGATTGGCGGCCCTGGTCCAAGGTGACGGTGATGCGCGCCAGGTTCTTCTGGTCGTCCAACGTGCGATCGATCCTTGCGTTGGGATGCAGGTAGCCGTAGTGCGGCAACGCCGACTCCATCTTCTGCGTGCAGAGCGTAACGGCCAGGATGTTCACGACATCGCCGGGCTTCGGTTCCATCAGCTTCAGCACGGCCGGCGGAAGGGCTTCGGCGGCTATGTCGACGGCCTCGAGTTTGTAGACCGCCCCCTCTTCTATGGCAGTGGTCACGGCCACGCCGCCGGAAGCCTCCGCCTGGATGCTCACGCGCGGAAAGCGGACCCGCAGCCGTCCGATGTTTTCGTACAGCGGCCGCAGGTTGTGTTCGACCCAGCTGACGAACTCCAATTCCGTGTACTCCGAGGCGATCGCGACCGGGCCCAGCGCCTTCACCAGATCGGCGGCCGGAATCGCCTGGTTGCCTTCAAAGCGTAGGGCGGTTACTTTGGGCAGGATCTCCGGACGGAACAGGTAGAACATCGCCGGCCCGGCCAGCTTGGCGATCACCTTCTCCTTGCGGCCCAGCCGCTCGGCCATGAAGCGCTCGATCGCGCGCACGTACAAGGACTCGGCGGCGTCGTTGGTGGGGATGCTCTTCTGCACCAGCGGCTCGTTCTCCCCGAGCCAGGTCCACACGGTTTCTTCGTCCGTACCGGGAATCTGGATGCGGCATGGGCGCAGGTCGGAGATCTCGAAGACCACCAGCGTGACGTCGATGACCGGCTTGTCCTCGGAGCGCGCGGGAACGTAGCGGTAGTTCGTCGAGGAGAACAGGCCGGTGTCCATCAGGCGCTGCGTGGCGGCCTGCAGGTCATCGGGCGACGCGGAAATCCCGGGTTTCAAGCCCGAGGCCGCGATTACGGCGGCGGCCGGATAGCGCGAGTTGCCCTCCACGCGGATCGAGCCGATGGTGCCGCACCGCGCGGCAAGCGCCACCAGGAATAACAGCCACACGCGCATAGACAGAACAGACATCATACGATGGATTCATGCTGAACTGGGTGGTGGCCGGAATCGGCGACATTGCCACGCGGCGGGTGATTCCGGCGATCCTGTCGGAGCCGCGAAGCCGCCTTTACGGAGTGGTCACGCGCGATCCCGCGAAGGGCGCCGGCTACGGCGGCAAGGTGTGGACCGATTTCGACGGCGCTCTTCAGGACGACGCCGTGGACGCGGTCTACATCGCGCTGCCGGTGGCGCTGCATGCGCCCCTGACCGTGGCGGCGCTGGCCGCGGGCAAGCACGTCCTTTGCGAGAAGCCGATGGCGCTGGACTATGCCGCCGCGTGCGCGATGGTGAGCGCGGCGAAAGAATCGGCGGGTCTGCTCGGCGTGAGCTACTACCGGCGGCTCTATCCCAAGGTGCGGCGGGCCGCGGAGTTGATTGCGGCAGGGGCCATCGGGCGGCCGGTGATGGCGTTCTCGACCGCGCACAACTGGTTCAATGCGGAAGGCGGCCACCGCGCCTGGCTGCTCGATCGGGCGCTGGCCGGCGGAGGGCCGCTCTACGACACGGCGTGCCACCGCATCGACCTCTTCAATCTGCTGTTCGGACGGCCAGCGGCGGTGGCGGCGCAGCTCTCGAACGTTGTGTTCCAGGACGAGGTGGAGGATGCGGCGACGGTGCTGGTGGACTACGAAGGCGGCGTTCGCGGAATCGTGGATGCGCGGCGGCACTCGCGGATCGCGCGCGACGAGTTCCGCGTCATCGGCACCGAGGGCGAGATCGACCTCAGTCCTTTGAACGGGCCGGAGCTGGTGTATCCGGGAGGCGCGGAGGCGCTGCCCGCCGACGACAATCTGCACTATCCGCTGGTGGAGAATTTCGTGAACGCGGTGCTGGACGGAGCGCCGCTGGCTTCCTCGGGCGAGACGGCGCTTCCAACCGATTGGGTGATCGCGCAGGCTGCTTCAGCGCGACTGGATTGAGATCTCGGCGAGGATGGGGGCGGGCTGGCCCGGCTCGCCTGAGCCCAAGTGGGTCGCGTCGGACCTTTGGAATCGGAAGCCTTCCAGTTGCTGCCGCGCGCGGCTGAGGAGAGTCGAAAGCGGACCGGAGTCGGGCTGCGCCAGAAGGACCGCCTGCAACACGCCGGGCCTGGTGACAATGAGAACGGGTTGGTTGGCGACGACGGGCCCAGCGTACAGAGCCCGCTTGCCGGCCAGCACGTAGAGATACCCGCCCTGACCCGGTTCGATGCGCAGGCGCACCGATTCGTGGCCGCGGAAGCGAGTGTCCGGCGGGACTTCGAAGTCCTTTCCGCCCTCGCCTCGGCGAAGCAGGGTGTAGCGCAGGCCGATGGGGCCCTGCATGCCGCCGGCCGCCCCCATCCCTGGCATCACCTTCATGAGTGCGGCCGCGTCGCGGCCTGCAATGCTCACCTGGGAGGCTTGCGATTCGATCTGCCGGTTCTTGGCATCGCTCGGGGTCTGGGCGATCTCCACGGATTCGGCAGTGACGGTGACAGTTTCGCTGACGGAGCCGGGTGGCGGGGGCGGAGGAGGCGCAGGAGCGGCTTTGGCCGCGGGAGCCGCGGCTTCCACCGCAGGCGGCGCCGGGGAATCAAACTTGCCCCCTGCAACCCCGGCGCTCGGCGGCGGGGCCGGCAGCGCCGCGAACCCGCGGGCGCGAGCAGCGAGTTGCTGGCGCGGGGCCAGCAAGGCCCGCGGCGGTAGGGATTTGGTGGCGCGCGTCTCCGACTTGGCAGGGGCGCGTTCGACGGCGCTCGGCGCCGGTGCCGCTGGAACCAGCTCGGGAGGCACTATTTTCTTCGCCATCGCCAACTGTTGCGGTGCCGCGCTTGGCACGGGCCTGGTGCGAAGCACGGCCACTGTGAGCACGACAGCAGCCGCTGCCGTGGCGGCGGCCAGGGTCCATACCGCCGGCCTCCACAGCCGGAAAGCGGTGGGCGGACTTTCGACCAGCGCCGCCTGGACGCGCTCGCGGCAGGCCGGATCGGCCAGCACTTCCCGCAGCGCCTGCTCATCCGCAAGAGCGTCGAACAGAGTCTGGTCCGCAAGCGCGGCCTCGAAGAGCGCCAGCTGTTCCTCCGGTGTCAGCGTGCCGGCCGCATAGCCGCCGAGAAGTTTCTGCAGGTCGGAGGGGTTCACTTGCGCACCTCCCAACTACCGCCCATCAACTCCAGCAGGTGCTTGCGACAGCGGAAATCCCAGGTGTAGACGGTGTTGATGGAGCGCGCGCCGAGCAGTTGCTGGATCTCTGGAAACGTGCGGCCCTCGAGCTTCAGGCGCATCAGTTTTCGGCACTCGGCGCCCAATTTCTTCACGGCCGCCGCCAGGCGCACCGAGATTTCTCTTCGGCGGGCGAAATCCTCCGGGCTCTCGCCGTCGGCCGCGAGCGGGCAGTCCTCCAGCGGCACCTCGTCGCCGTGCCTCTCGGATTTGCGGAAGTGTGCCATCATTTTATACCGCAGGATCTGCATCGAGAGAGGAAGGAGCTCCGCCGGCTCGTGGACTTCCCGGTACTTCTCGTGGATGACAAGCAGGACCTCCTGCGCGAGATCCTCCGCGGCGTCCCTCGATATACGAGATGCCGCGTAAGCCACGATCCTTTCACGCAGGGCGGCCAGGATGGAGTCGCGCTCCGTCGCCGGCCGTGCGGTCGCAGGATCCATGGGAGGTACCACAATACAGTATCCTAGAAATCCGATGGAACTAAAAACGATTCGACTCGACGTGCCGAAGGACGCTAATTTGATTCTCGGCCAGACGCACTTCATCAAGACGGTCGAGGACCTGTGCGAGGCCATCGTGAACACGGTGCCGCAGGCCCGGTTCGGGGTGGCGTTCAACGAGGCTTCAGGCGCCTGCCTGACCCGCGTGGACGGCAACGACGAAGAGATGAAGGCTTCGGCTGCCGGGAACGCGGCCGCGATCGGCGCGGGCCACATCTTCATAGTGACGCTGCGGGACGCCTATCCCATCAACGTCCTCAACCGCATCAAGGACGTCCCTGAGGTGTGCTCGATCTTCTGCGCGACGGCCAACCCGGTGGAGGTGATCGTCGCCGAAACCGAGCAGGGCCGCGGCGTTCTGGGCGTGGTCGACGGCTTACCGCCGAAGGGTATCGAAGGCGACGCCGACATCGAGTGGCGCCGCCAGTTTCTGCGCAAGATCGGCTACAAGTGGTGAAACATTAAATTCGGGACAGTATACTCATTCACCGATTTCATGCTGAAAGGCGCTGCTGGCGCGGCCTTCCCGCCGGTCGGGGCCGCAGCCGGCAGCCCAGCGCGCCTTCCAGATTAACGACGAAGCGGTCGGAGCCGAAGGGCCGGCCCGTTAACGTCGCTTCCTGCAGCCGCTGGTGCCAGGCCTCGTCCTCGACGCTGGTCTCGAGCGCGCGCCGCCAGCGGACGCTGTCGTAGTTGGCGGCCCAGGCCGACAGGTCGAGGAGGCCCGAGCGGTCGCGTCCCGTCAGGTGCGCCAGCGCGCTCGACCACCGCCACGAGTCGGCATGGTCCACCAGGTCAGCGTGAACCGGATTCGTTTCCACGTATTGCGCCACCACCCAAACGTGGCCGTCCTCGACCGGGCAGGAATAGAACCGCGCCTGCCACACGTGACCGCAGCTTCCCCGGCGCGCGTTCCAGTAGCGCGCGTAGGCCGAATGCGTGCGTCCCAGAACGCGGGCCAGCGAGTCCGCGCGATCGGGCACCCCCAGCAGGTGGATGTGATTGGGCATCAGGCAATAGCCCAAATGGTGAGGCCGCATTCGCGCCGGTTCTGGCGCAGCATGTCCAGGTAGACCGAGCGGTCCTGATCGGAAAGAAACGTGGACTGCCGGCCATTCCCCCTGGCGGTTATGTGGTGTGGAAGGCCGGGCACGACGACGCGGGCGAGACGGGACATTCACTGGGGTAGTGGTGGGGCGCCGCGGCGGCTCTCCGGAAAATTGGTGAATGAGTATACTGTCCCGGATTTAATCTACAGGTCGATGTCGCGCTTCGGCGGGGGTTCGTTCGGGCTCTCT
>DATNLV010000169.1:0-5800 GCA_035602665.1 Bryobacteraceae bacterium
AGGTGGTCGCCATCCTCTATGCGTGTTTCAAGCTGGGGCTGATCGCCGTGCCGGTGTTCTCGGGGTTCGGCGCGGGCGCCATTGCGGACCGGATCGAGGATTCCGGCGCGCGCATTCTGTTCACCGCGGACTGGCTGGAGCGCCGGGGGAAACGGCTCCCGCTGAAGGACAAAATCGAGCCGCCGCGCTCGGTCGAGCACGTCATCGTGTGGCGTTACAAGGGCGGCGAGGTCGCCTGGACTCCCGGCCGGGACTTGTGGTGGGAGGACGTCGAGCGCGGTCCGGACCAGTGCGAGTCCCTGCACCTAGACTCGGAAGACCCGGCGCTGATCCTCTACACTTCGGGCACCACCGGCAAGCCGAAGGGCGCGGTGCACACCCATGCCGGCTGTCTGGCCCAGACGTCGAAGGAAATCTACCTGGCGTTCGATCACCGCGAGGGAGACCGGTTTTTCTGGCTGTCCGACATTGGCTGGATGATGGGGGCTTGGGAAATCATCGGTAATCATCACTTCGGCGGGACGGTGTTCCTGTACGACGGCGCGCCGGATTATCCGGGGCCGGACCGGTTGTGGCGCATGATTGAGCGGCATCGCATCAACGTGTTCGGCGTTTCGCCCACCGCGGTGCGGATGGCGATGAATCACGGGAGCGAGATGCCGCGGCGCTGGGATCTGAGCTCGCTGCGACTGCTCGGGTCGACCGGCGAACCTTGGGACGAGGCGTCGTACCGTTGGTTCTTCGAGAACGTCGGAGGAGGCCGGCTGCCGATCATCAACATCTCGGGCGGGACGGAAATCATCGGCTGTTTTCTGCAGCCGATGCCGATACAGGCGCTGAAGCCGTGCTCGCTCGGCGGCCCGGCGCCGGGCATGTCTACCGAGGTGGTGGATGGCGAAGGCCAGCCCGTTCGCGGCCAGACGGGATACCTTGTATGCACCCGGCCCGCGCCGTCGATGACGCGCGGAGTGTGGGGCGATCCGCGGCGCTATCTCGACACCTACTGGTCGCGGTGGAAAGGAGTGTGGAACCACGGCGACTGGGCGAGCGTGGATGAGGACGGCTGCTGGTTTCTGCACGGGCGCGCCGATGAATCGATGAACGTGGCGGGCCGCAAGGTCGGGCCCGGCGAAATCGAGCGGGCGCTGCTGGCGCATCCGCTTGTGCTCGAGGCGGCGGCCATCGGAGTGCCGGACCAGATCAAGGGCGAGGCGATTGTGGCCTTCGTGGTGGCGCAGGCAGGGGCGGCCATCACGGCGGGCGTTCTCGAGGAGATCGCGGGGTGCGTGGCCGGGAACCTGGGACCGGCGTTCCGCCCGCGGGCGATCGAGGTGGTGGCGGCTCTGCCCAAGACCCAGAGCGGCAAAGTGGTGCGGCGGCTCATCCGCCAGAGCTATCTTGGCGAGGCGCTGGGAGACGGTTCGACGCTGGCCGACCCGTCCGCGCTCGATGGCTTTAGTACAAGCCGCGCGCGTTGAGGTGTTCCGTGTACATCTTGTCGGTTCCAGCTACGTGCTGCTCGAGCCATTGCCGCAGGTGATCCAGGACCTCGACGCTCAGGACCGCCTCGCTGGACCTGCACCGGCTGTGAAGGCGGTCCAGGACCGCGCTCACCTGCCGGTGCTCCAGCGCATGATGGTCCCGCAACGGGTAGTCGTAGGCTTTCATCACCGCTTCCTCGGTGGCAAAGTGTTCCCGGGCATAGGCGATCAGATCGGCCAGGAGATCCGCCAGTTCCTGGGCGGCCGTCCCCTGGCTCATGGCCGCTTCGAGCCGTGCGATCATCTGCACAAAACGCCCGTGCTGCACGTCGAAGAGCTTTACGTTCACGCTGAATTCTTCGCTCCACTCCCGGACGTCCGCGGTTTTCATGGGATCTCCGTCTCACGACCGCGCGGCCAGCACGGTAACCCAAAAGGGCCCCTCGTCGCACTCCAGGGCGATCCGCTCGCGGATAGCCGACCCGCACACCCGCATGCTGTAGTCGCTGCCATCCACTACCGAGGGCATGGAGAGCCGGATGCCCCGCGTCAGCACGCACTTCAGGTTGCCGCCGATCATGTTGGCCAGCTCGCCGAGCACATCGCGTACGTCGTCGTCCACGCTCGCGGGCGGATACTGGGAAAGGAAGCGGCCGGCGAAGCGGCAAGCCTGGTTCCGGCTGCACTCGAGCAGCACGGCTCCGTTCCAATCGCCCGCCAGGTGGACGGCGGATGTCAGTCGGTCCGCGCTGGGGAACCACGGCGTGCCATCCTGGTTCACCGGCAGGCTCATCATGGTTTCGAAGACGGATTGGACGACCTGTATCACTTCGCTCGGCTGTATCGGTGCGCTGAGTTCGGTCTGCATAGTGCTCCCTCTCATCGGGCAACGTACACGATCGCGCTGCCCAAGGTCTGTCGTTCGAACCTATCCTCGATTCCGAAGGCCGTTTCGGCCCCGCCCAGCAGCAGCCAGCCGCCTCGAAACAACGTGCCGTGGATCTCGCTCAGGATGCTCCTCTTCGTTTCGGCGTCGAAATAGATCATGACGTTGCGGCAGAAGACCAGGTCGAAAGGCCCCAGGGCGCGCATGCTCTGGCGCAGATCGATGGTCTCGAAGCGGACCATGCGCCGCACCGCCTCGCTCAACTCCCAATCCACGCCGCTCCGGCGGAAGTGTTTTACCAGGTAAGCCGCGGGCAGGCCCCGGTTCACCTCGATCTGTTGGTACTTGCCCGCCCGGGCGCGCTCCAGCACCCGCGAGGAAAAGTCGGTGCCCAGGATCTGGATGTTCCAGTCGCCTAGGCCGTTGCCCAGCAGAAGCATCGCCAGGCTGTACGCTTCCTGCCCGGTCGATGCCGCGGCCGACCAGAACCGCAGCCTCCTCGTATCCTGACGCTCCTCCTTCAACCGGGGTAGCAGGACGGTCCGAATGGCCTCGTAGTGGGCGGGATCGCGGAAGAAGTAGGTCTCGTTGGTGGTCATGGCCTCGACCACCCGGCGGCCGACCCCCTGGTCGCGAGTAGCCTGCAGCAGGGCGCACAAGTCGTTGATCGAGCCCAAGCCGAGTTGCCTGACGATGGGAGCCAGGCGGCTCTCGAAAAGGTATTGCTTGTCGTGTTCGAGCACGATCCCCGTCTGGGAATAGACATGCTCCTGCAGGAACCGGTAGTTGTCCGAATGGATCTCCGCGACGGGCGTTCGGTCTGGCATGCGGTCTAGGCTCCCCCCGCCAGGCGCAGGATCTCCGGCACGAGCTGATCGAGCGGCAGCACGCGGTCAGCGATGCCCGCGCCCGCCACGGCGCCGGGCATCCCCCAAACGACGCTCGAGGCCTCGTCCTGAGCGAGGATGATCGCCCCGCACGCCTTGAGAATCTGCGCGCCACGCAGCCCATCCTGCCCCATTCCGGTAAGGATCGCGGCGATCGCGCCGCCGCCGTACACCTCCGCGGCCGAGGCAAACAGCGCATCGGCGGCCGGACGGCAGGAGTTTTGCGGCGGCGATTGATCGAGCGAGACCGAGGGCCGGCCTTCGCCGCGAGCGACCTTCATGTGATAGTCCCCGGGCGCGATCAGGATCCTGCCCTTTTCGATCGGCACGCCCTGGCCCGCCTCCGCGACGGGGAGGCGGCAGGTGGCGTTGAGGCGATCGGCGAGGAACCGCGTGAACAGCGGCGGCATGTGCTGCACCACCAGAACCGGCAGCGGAAACCCTGCCGGCAGCTGCGGCAGAATCGCGCCCAGCGCGGCCGGGCCTCCGGTAGAGACTCCGATCACGACTACCCGGGGCTGCGCCTTCGCGTTCGCGAAGACCGGCCTCGACCGCCAGACCGGCGCCGCCGCCTCCGCCGGCGCCGCCTGCGGCCTCGGCTCCACGCGGCTCTGTCCGGCCAGGTGGAAGAACTGTTTGATCTTCGGTACCAGCTCGTCCCGCAGGCGCCTCATGGAGCGGTCGAGCGACCCTTCGTTCGAAGCCTTGGCCACGTAGTCGTCGGCTCCCAGGCTGAGTGCCTCCAGGGTCATCGCGGCGCCGCGCTCGGTGAGTGTGCTGAACATGATCACCCGTATCTGCGGATATTCGCGCCGGACCCGCCGCAGAGTTTCCAGGCCGTCCATCTCCGGCATCTCGATGTCCAGCGTCAGCACGTCGGGGTTGAATTGGGGGATCCGCTGGAGCGCGATCGCCCCGTTCGAAGCCGCCCCCACCACCTCGAGCGCAGGTTCCTGTTCGAGGGCGTGACTCACCAGGCGGCGGATCACCACCGAGTCGTCCACCACCAGCACGCGAATCCGCTGCCCCGGTTGGAGCAGACGCTTGTTCAGCGCGGCCATGCCCGCCCCCTAAAAATGGATTCCCACAAGCTGGAGTTTCTCCACCAGGATGTCCTTGGTGAACGGCTTCATGACGTACTCGTTGGCACCCGCCTCGAGGGCCGTCACCATCTGGTCCAGTTCGGTTTCGGTGGTGACCATGATCACCACCAGCGAAGAGAGCGCCGGGTCCTGGCGCAGCCGCTGGAGCAGTTCGAGGCCGTTGACCTCGGGCATGTTCCAGTCCGCCAGAACCAATGTCACGGCGCCCTTCTCGACTTCCATCACTTCCAGGGCCTGTCTTCCGTTGGCCGCCTCGCAAACTTCATATCCGATTTCTTTCAGAGTCTTGGCCAGGATCATCCGGACCGCCCTGGAATCGTCCGCTATCAGTGCTTTCGGCATCGTTTCACCTGCATTCGTCGATGGAGCCAGGAAGCGCGGCCCGGCGGATGGTTCGCCGCCGCCGGACCGCGTTCCCGATCATTGCTTCGATCAGAAGGTGAACTTCGCGACGACCGTCTGTAGGCGGGCCGCCATCTGGCTTAGCTCCGCCGACGCCTTCTGCGTGTCGGTCGCGCCTTGCGTCGTGTTCTTCGCCGCCACAGCCACCCCGCCGATGTTCCTGGCGATGTCATTGACCCCCTTCGCGGCTTCGGTCACGCTGCGGCCGATCTCGTTGGTGGTCACCGTCTGCTCTTCGACCGCCGAGGCGATGCTGTTGGAGATGTCGTTGATCTGGTTGATAATCGTGCCGATCTCCTCGATCGCCTGGACGGCGCCCTTGGTGTCGCCCTGAATGGCGTCGATCTTCTGGCCGATGTCCTCGGTGGCCTTGGCGGTCTGTTTGGCGAGTTCCTTGACCTCGTTCGCCACCACCGCGAAGCCCTTGCCGGCCTCGCCGGCGCGCGCCGCCTCGATCGTGGCGTTCAAGGCCAGCAGGTTGGTCTGCTGCGCGATCGAGGTAATCACCTTGATCACGTTGCCGATCTCCTGGCTGGATTCGCCCAGCTTCTTCACCGTCACGTTGGTCGACTGCGCCACGCTGACGGCATTCTTGGCCACCCGCGCCGATTCATTGGCGTTCTTGGCGATCTCGCGGATCGAAGCTTGCATCTCCTCGGAGGCCGATGCGACCGAAGAGACGTTTTTCGAGACCTGCTCGCTGGCCGCCGACACCACGTTGGCCTGCGTGGCGGTTTCTTCCGCGTTGCCGGCCATCTGCTGGCTGACCGCCGTCAGTTCCTCGGAGGAGGAGGCCAGCGTGGTCGCATTCTGCGCCGTGACCTTGAGCGGCTCCACGATCGCATCGAGCGTCTGGTTGACGCCCTCGATGATCTTGCGATAGTCGCCCTGGTGCTTGGACGCATCGGCGCGGGCGCCCACACGTCCTTCGGCGGCAGCCTTGGCCAGGAAGGCCGCATCGGCCACCAGGCCGTTGATGTTGCTCTTCAATGCCACGAGAAACTCGTGAATCTGGTCCTGGTCGGAGGCCTTGGCCACCGA